>CAZDYO010000028.1:0-12512 GCA_964509555.1 uncultured Acidimicrobiales bacterium | reverse complement strand
TGCCACGTAACACACGCAACCGTCGACGATGTCCGCCGATGCTTCGAGGCGCCCCGCTGGAGCAGCCGAGCGGACCGGCGAACCGGCCGGCCCAATAAGCGGACCCGCCAATCGCGGCCCCCGGCACCACTCTTCTGGGCGACTCTTCCGCTGCCGCCAGGTCGCCGATAGCCGCCCACGCCACCCGGGAGTAAGCCCGTGTCACGGTAAGCCTCTACGGTCGCGACATGAGAACGTCGGCGGTTCGGTCCAACATTGGCACGGTCATGGTCGTGGTCACTATGGCGCTGGCGGTGGCAGCCTGCTCAGCCGGAAGCGGCGCCCCTGGAGCTGGTCAGGGACCGTCGACCATCGATACTGTCGACCCGGTAGTGGTGCCAACAACAGCCGATTCCGGACTGACGACTGCTCCCTCCGAGGAGCAGTCTGTTCCGCTGACAAGGGTGGTAGACGGCGACACGATCGAGGTGCTCATCCACGGCAATCAGGAACGCGTGCGCCTCCTCGGCATGAACACCCCTGAGAAGGATGAGTGCCGGGCCGACCTCGCCACCGCTCGACTGACCGAACTCCTTGGCGATGGCCCGGTTCGGCTCGTGTCCGGACCGACGGACCGTGGCGACAAGGGGCGGCTGCTCAGGTTCGTGATCAACAGCGACGGGATCAACGTCGACATCCAACTTGTTCGCGAAGGACTTGCCACCATCTACAGCGATGGATTCCCCACCTCGATGGATGACGAACTTTTCACAGCAACAGATTCTGCAAAGGCCGATGGTGTGGGGATTTGGAGCGACAGTGGGTGCGGCGCCGCCTCACAATCGGCGGTTCACATACTGGAGATCAACTACGACTCCCCGGGCGACGATCGCTACTCGCTCAATGAAGAGACCCTCCTCCTTGAGAACCCCGGTTCGTCGGACTCCGACCTCACCGGATGGACTCTTCGTGACGAATCATCGACCCATCGGTTTCGATTCCCCGACGGATTCGTCCTTCGTGCCGGCGCGACCGTGACCATTCACTCGGGTCAGGGTCAGCCCACAATCACGGACCTCTACTGGGGGATGACCGACTCCGCCATATGGAACAACGGAGGCGACACAGCAACACTCCAGGACCCGGCCGGTAACTACCACGATCAGATGGGGTACTGAGTCACCTTGTGTCAGGCCGTTGTGGTCGGGCTACCACAACAGGTGCCAGTGGTATAGCTTCGCCACCCATGGCGGTTGAGACATCGTTCGACCAGAAATTCGTGCCTTCCACGTTGAAGCTGGATGCTTCTGATGCGCAACGGGTGTGGAAGGCGGTTGATCAGTACTCCGGCAATCCCGACCAGCCCGGGTTGAATCTTGAGAAGATAAGTACCAGTGCGAACTCGCGTGGCCTGTGGTCGATCCGGGCGTCTGATGAGCTCAGAATCTTGTTGGCTCGCCAGGGATCCGTTTCGGTCTTCTTGAGGGCGGGGCACCATGACGCGATCTACGAACTGGCACAGCGGGCGGCATTCGTTGCACCTGTCGCCGGGCGTCCCGGGCTTGTGTCCGTACGGTCCGATGCGGTCGATCTCGATGGTGGCGCAATCGGCCCGGCAGAGGTGCCGTCGATCCACACGGAACTGTCGTCTGGCCCGTCGATCGTGGAGCATTGGAGCACCCCGGAACTATCAGCAGCGGGTTTTGGCGACGAAGAGATCGTTCTCCTTCGCCGTGCGACCGCAGATGACCTGCTTGACGTGTGGCCCGACATCGATGAGGAAACTCTCTCGCTGGTTCTCGAACTAAGCGAGTTGACCCCTGAACAGTGGCACGAACAGCAACTGATCGAAGACACCGCCGCTGCCGACGCGAGATTCCGCGAAGCGATCGTAGAGCGAGGCGCCTTGGCGGGCCTGTCAGAGGTGCTCACAGCGGAGCAGGTGCAGCGTCTGGCGAAGGCCCCGATCGAGGACTGGATGATTTTCCTGCATCCCGACCAGCGGGCTCTCACCAGGAAACGGTTCAACGGCCCGGCCCGGGTGCGTGGGTCGGCAGGCACCGGGAAGACCGTGGTGGGGCTGCACCGTGCTGCGGTATTGGCGCAACGCTTCGCTGAGGGCGAAGCCGACGGCGATCAACTGCCGATCCTGTTCACAACCTTCATCAAGACACTGCCCCCGGTATTTGAGAATCTTTACAACCGGCTTCCCGCGGCGGTCGAGGGCGTGGTCGAGTTCACCAACATCGACAAACTCGCCTACCGCGTGTGCAAAGAAGCCGGCCGGGCTCCATCGTTCGATCCTCCCAAAGTCAGCTCGGACTTCTCCAAGGCATACAAGGAGGTGGTGAGGCCGGGCACCCCGTTGCACGACGCCGGCCTGACCCGCAACTACCTGCGCGAAGAAGTCACTGCAGTGATGAAGGGACGCGGGGCTGATTCCCTCGACGAGTATTTGCAGATGGAACGCACCGGCCGCGGGACAGGGTTCACCCGGCCACTGCGCGAACAGGCTTGGGCACTGCGAGAGGCATGGGATCGGCGACTAGCCGAAGCCGGAGTACTCGACTTCCCCGACGTGGTCAGGCTGGCCCGAGACCTGGCCCGTCAGAGATCCACGCCGATGTATCGGGCTGCGATCATCGACGAATCCCAAGATCTGACGCTGGTCGGCCTTCAGCTAATACGCGCCTTGGTCAATGGCCCCGACGTGGTCGACCGGCCCGACGGTTTGTTCATCGTGGGCGACGGAGCGCAGAAGATCTACCCGGGTGGCTTCACCCTCGCTCAAGCTGGAATCGATGTGCGAGGTAACTCGTCGGTGCTTCGGGTCAACTACCGCAACACCCGCCAAATCATCGGCACTGCGATGGCATGCACCGGTAGACAAGAGGTTGATGATCTAGGTGATCATTACACCCGCGGCGATGCCGACGCCGAAGCCCAACGCGACGGTGTCGGCCCGCGACTCGTCCTGGCAGCCAGCTACGACGACCAACTTCGCTACATCGCCAACCAGATCCGGCGGATGGTCGACCGTGGCAAGATGGGACCTGGCGACATCGGTGTGTGTGCGCCGTCCAACAGTCTCGTCAAGCAGGCCATCACCGCCCTAGACGCTGCGGGGCTGCGCTGCCAAGACCTCGCCAAGTTCGACGGGAAAACTAACGACATGGTGAAGGTCGGCACCTTCCACCGAGCCAAGGGCCTCGAGTTCAAGGTCGTGTTCCTGCCCGGACTTTCCGACGACACTTTCCCCACTCCGCAACACACCGGTCAGGCCGACAACGAATACGCCGACGGACGGGCGCTCCAGATCAGCCAACTCTTTGTCGCTATGACCCGTGCACGCGACGGCCTCTACCTGCTGTGCACGGAAGGACCCAGCGAGGTCATCACCCCCGCACTCGACCGCTTCGAGTTGGTCGAGGCCTGACCCACATGTAGCACCGAGGTGAGAGAGTGAACGACCCAATCGATTCCGACGACGTCCGCCTCCGGGCACGAAAGCTCATCGAGTATCTGTCGGCTGTCCACCGCACTCTTCACTCTCCGCAACGAGACATCAACAGCACCGGGCAGCCACGCTGGTATCCGGCCGACATCCCGGACCACCCCGGGCTAAAGACATTCGGCGCAAAAGGATGGCTATCGATATCACGCGTTGAGAGGCCGTCATCGGCTCCGACTCCTCCCACAGAGTTGGCCGTTCACCTCGCCGGAGTCGATCTCGATGACCACACGCGCGAACCAGCAATCCCACGCGACCACTTCACAGCCGCCTCTCAGGCTGGCCCGTCGCCCGAAGTCACGGCCGCTCTCGAATACTGGCTCGAGCAACGGTGGCGCCCCTGGGCCGACACCGCGGCGATCGCATACGACGCCCGTCACATCTACCAACGACTGTGGGACCTGCGCCTTCGCCTCGACAACGAACAGGACTCGCTTGAGTTGGTGATGGGCCACGGCCTGCTGAGCTGGAACGTCGATTCCACAACCGTCGTCCACCCGATAGTCACATTCCCCGCCAAGATCACATTCGACGACCGAACCGCCACTCTCGCCGTCGTTCGCGATGGCGAAGGACGGATGGAACGGAGCTTTCTGCAGAATCTGCCGCTGGGCGACGAGAGGGCACTATCGAAACTCGCGGATGAGTTCGCGTCCACACAAATCGGCCCCGACGACGACGAACGAGTCAACGACCTGTACCTGCCGTTCGTCAACGCCTTCGGACCCAGCGCAGAGATGGCCGAAGGCAGTCGGGCCGGGCGCGCCACCAGCCGCCCATGCCTCGTCGATACATGGGTCATCTACGCCCGCAAGAGGGCAACCGAATACCAGAGGTACTTCGAACGGGTCATCGCCTCGCTCGACGGCGACCGACCGGTTGCCCCACCATTGGCCTCTTTGGTGGCCGAGAACCCGAGCAGTCTGCCCGACCCGTGGAGCGACTCGGAACGACAACGGATGAGTACCAGACTGCTGTTCCCCAAGCCCTACAACCGGGAACAGCAGCGAATAGCCGAGGAGTTGGCGAATAGCCGAGGCATAACCGTGCAGGGCCCGCCGGGCACCGGCAAGACGCACACGATCGCCAATTTGATCTCGCATCTAGTCGCCCACGGCAAGCGGGTGCTCGTGGTGAGTCACAAACCGCAGCCCCTACAGGTTCTTCGCGATCGACTACCTACCCAGTTCCAACCGTTGTGCGTCACTGATCTCGGCGACACTGGCCGGTCGCGCGATCAACTCGGAGCGTCGATCGAAGCGATCCTCGAGGGCATCACCTCGCTTGATCCCGAGTCGGTGCGGCGCAGGGTTCTCGACAATGAGAAGCGACTCGACCGCGCTCAAGCCGAGATCGAACAACTCACCAACAAGTTGCGGGCCATCCATGAGCGCGACAGCCACAAGTATCGGGTCGGTCTCGACGAGTACTCCGCGCCCAAGCTTGCCAAGTGGCTCAGCGACAACGAAGACGAGATCTCGTTCATTCCCGACCCTCTCTATGACGCGCAGCACTGCCCCCTCGGTGATACCGAGATCGAGGAAATGATCGCCCTGCTGGCCTCCATATCCGGGGATGACCGCATGAATGCGGTTCTTGATCTTCCAACCGGCATGCCCGGCGGAGTTGAACTCGATGAGAAGTGGAAGCTTCTCGACGACATCGAATCCGACCTGGCCAGCATCGAAGGCGACATCGTCGACTGGCGCGCCATCGAACGCGCCGGCCGCGAGAAACTGATGCAATCCGCAACCTGGTTCGAGGACCAAGCCAGGATTCTCGAGGGGCTCAACGAAGGGTGGGTCAGTAACTTCCGCAATGACTTCAGAGCCACCGAAGCCTTCCGGGAATCATGGCGACAGCATCGAACCGATCTCGTCAACGAGGTTGACGAAATCGAGCGACTTGGGCGAGGCCTGCGCGGCAAGGAGGTGGAGATCCCAGGCCGTCCCACACCGTCGCCCGACTTCGTTGAGAACATCCGGGCAGCGAGGGCCCGCCGCGAACAGGGCAAAAAGCTCAGGCGTCGGCTTCAGAAGGACCTAGTGGGGGCATGCGAGAGCTGCGCGGTCGACGGTCACAAGATCGACGGGGTGGCGCCATCCGTCGATGATCTCGACTTGGTGCTTCTGCTCGTCGAGCTTCGGAGGCGCCGCTACCGGCTGATCAACCAGTGGAACCGCGAGGCCGAACGGATCGGCGCCGCCCTCTTCGACCACGGCATCTCGCGAGTGGAGCACCAACTGCGCCCCCACCTCGAGCGGCTGCACCATGCGATCGACTGGGAAGACAGGCTGGCGCCGGCGGTGGCCGACAACGCGGGCCACATAGGAATTCGCCTCCCCGAAAACCCGGGAAGTGGCGACCTGCGGCACTCAGCCGATGTGATCCGCATCGCTACGAGGCGACTCCTCCAGCAAAGCACCGAATGGGACCTCGGTGAGCTCGAAGAAAGGGTAGAGACAGGGGCTCGATCTTCGGACGGGGCCTCTGTTTGGCAAGACCTCCGTGCCGCATTCGGACGCAGGGATGCACTGGCTTGGCACGCCGCCGTAGACGAGGCGCAGCGACTCTGGACGATCAGGGCGTCCGCCTTCGACCTTGCCAACCATTTGGATCTACTTCGACCCATCACCCCCGAATGGGTTCGGGATCTCGTTGCTGGCGATATCCAGCCGGGAATGTCGGCCGATCTTGCGTTTCGGGCTTGGGAATGGCGCAAGCTCGAAACAAGGCTCAGCGAACTCCTGAATGGTGATGACCCCACCGAACTTCAGATGGCAATCGAAGCAGCTCAAAGCCAGGAACGGCTCGCCATCGCCGAACTGGTCACCGACAATGCATGGCTGAGGCTCAAGGAATCCATCACCGACCAGCAAAGGAGCGCTCTGAGCGCCTACGGGCAGGCCATGCGCAAGGTTGGTCGAGGCACCGGCAAGTTTGCCGCCACTCACCGTCGAAGCGCACAACAGGCCATGCGCCTGGCACAGGGAGCGGTGCCGGTGTGGGTCATGCCGATCTACAGGGCCATCGAGGTGTTTGATCCGTCGGCCGGCGACCGATTCGATGTGTTGATCACGGATGAGAGCTCGCAATGCGATGTGCTGTCGGTCGGTTTGCTGGCCATGGCCGAGAAGATGGTCGTGGTCGGAGATGACAAGCAGATATCACCCACCATGGCTGGCAAAGCTCAGCAGCCAGTGTTCAACCTGATCCGAGACTTCCTGGCGCCCACAATCCCGCTCCCCAACCGATTCGATCTCAAGGCCAGCCTCTACGACATCGCTCTGAGCGCCTGGCCTGGCAGCATCATGTTGAAGGAACACTTCCGCTGTCTGCCCGAGATAATCGGCTTCTCAAATCAGCTCTGTTATCGCAACGAGATCCGTCCGTTGCGCGAAGATTTTCCCGATCCGAGATGGACGCCGATTCGCGACATCTACATCAAGGACGGTTATCGCCACCCATCAGAGAAGCGAAACGTCGCCGAGCAGGAACGAGTGGTGGACGAGATCGTTGAGATCACCAGCGACCCGGCGTACGCCGGCATGACCATCGGAGTCATCTCGCTGCTCGGCAAAGAGCAGGCTGACGAAATCAGCGGCCGGCTGCGCGACAAGATCGGTGAGACGGAGTTCGAGCAGCGGCGGATTCGCTGCGGCGATGCCTACAGCTTTCAAGGCGATGAACGCGACATCATCTTCATCACGCTGGTGATAGATGCCGACAGTCACGGTGGGTTCAGCAAGGAAGACGACCGGCAACGGCTCAATGTGGCCGCCAGTCGGGCGCGCCACCAAATGGTTGTGGTGCGATCGGTGAAAGCAGAAGACCTCTCGATCAACGACCATCGGCGGACCTTCATCGGCTATTGCTCAGACCCCGGCGCGCCGGCCAAGCCGAGCGGCGACCCGCTCGAGCGTTGCAAGTCTCCGCTGGAACGCGAGGTGGCCCGCACCCTGATCCTTTCGGGACACCACGTGGAGCCCGAGTTCCGCGTCGGCCAGTACCGCATCGACATGGTGGTACACACGCCATCGGGGGCGCGACTGGCAGTCGAGTGCGACGGCGACGAATACCTGGGTCCCGAACAGTGGGCCGACGACATGGACCGGCAGCGAACTCTCGAGCGACTCGGATGGCGATTCCACCGGATCAGAGGGTCGGCCTACTACCGCCACCCCGAACTCGTGATGCAGTCATTGACCGACACCCTCGACCGTATCGAGGCCGAATCCGTTGCCATCGGGACAGTCGCCCCCGAAATTGATCTCCGGTCCGACGACGTCGCTGAGGATTCTGACTTGGTCTACTGAGACGCGCCAAACGTCGCGGCCGCAACAATTCATGCGTGTGTCACGGCAGCTGGCTACGACCTCCATGTGAGACTCCACATTCCGCATCCGACAACGACATACCGGCCACTGGGCGCGGTCACATGTGGATGCGTACAGCGATGAACTCATCACTCTCGTCGTTCGCTTGGCGCGACTCGGATTCGTCTGATACTTTCCGGCGAACGGGTTCGGTGGAGTCCGATCGAGGCGTGCACAGGGCCTCCGTCAATCGATTTGACACCCACCGCCTCCGGAGTTTTCGGTCATCTGCGGGAGGAGGTGGGATGACCAGCGACGACAACTGGTTCGCAGGATTCGACGACGACCTGACACCCATGGAGGTGGAACACACGCCACCGAAGGTTCCCATGCCGCGCGCAACAGCAGACAGGCATCCCACACCGAGAGCGGTTGGATACGTGGCCGCTCTGCTGGTGTTCGCCAGTTTTTTCGTCGATTGGTACCGGGCCGATGTGGCGGACTTGCACATAGCGCTGAAGGCAACTTCACCGTGGCTGCTCGGCTTCTTTGCCCTCACATGGGCGATCACCACCGCGATGGCCTCCAGCCTTCTTGACCGAAAGCTTTCGGCGATCGGAGCCGTGCTTCTCGTGATCCTCGGGTTGATCGACCTGTTCCAAGTGGCAGTCTTTGTCACCTTCAAGTCAGCGATGGGGTGGGGTGCACACCTGGTCAACAGCATCGCCAACAGCAGCAACGTCGACACCGGTATGGGCCTTGGCTCTTACATGCACCTGGTAGCCGGTCTGATGGCGATCACGGCTGGCATCTGGTCATTGAAGCTGTCGACACAGAGTTTCGTGAGGCGCCATGTCTGACATTTTCGACGACGGCCCCAGCCCCTATGAACCGGCCGGGAGATATGGCTCGGCCTCATCATCGACCGACATGTTTGGTGAACCCACCTCGTCATACTCGCCGTCCGGCGAAAGTGGTGGTGCCGAACTGAAAGTTGAACACCCTCCGGTGGTCTACCTCGCCGTGGCCGCGGTGCTGGCCGTGGGCGCCGGAGTGCTGTATTTCGTCAACAACTGGAAGCTCTCGATCGCCGGATACATCGCCGCCGTGTTGGTCATTCTCGCATCAGGCTGGTTCCAGCAGAGGAACCAGGCATTGCGTTCCCGGTCCCGCCACTACGCGCCACTGCTCTGGACCGCGAAGGCCACTGCCAGCCTGATAATCGTCGGCTTTCTCGCCGCCATCGGAAACGTCACCCGGATCGCCCATGAACTCGCCACCCGCTACACGCTCTTTTGTATCGCGGCGCTCTTGGCGATTTCCGCGGCAGGAGCGGGCCTGGTGATCGACGCGCCCCCCGCGTCAGCGCAAGTGTCGGCCCAGACCGCCAGCACCACGGAACAGGTCAGCAGCGTCTACAGCGGCTTCCTCGAATGCGTGGCCACCGGTCGCACCGGATTGGTGCAGGTAATCGTCGACGAATCGGCGAGTCTCAGCGGACCCGAGGGCACCGACCCCACCGATCAGAGAGTGCCGGCGCTTCAATCGAGTCTGCAGTCTCTCGATGCGGCCCGCCGCAACAACGGAATCAACGCACCAATCGATGTGATGCTCGCTGGTTTCGGAGTGGACTACGAGGTTCGCACCGACTGGACTCCCCTCAGCGGTTCAACCCTCCCAGGACTTCTCCAAGGTGTTCGCACATTCGCCGATCGAGACACCGCTATTGACACCGATTACTTCTTCGCCCTCGACGGTGCCAACGAATCGTTTGCCGACAAGTCAGACGAGATCGTGCGGTCGGGCGACGAAGCACCCTGTCAGATGCTCTTTTGGATCACCGACGGTGCGTACGACATCAACTGGCGCTACAACGCTGGACTCGCGGATGCCTACGGCTCCACCAAGCCCTACGCCCCCGAGAAGGACTTGCGGATTGCTGAGCAAGCCAAAGCGGCCGTGAATGAGGGCGAAAGCCTCATTTGCAACCCGGGTGGCACCATCGATTCGCTACGAGCCGACGGGACCAGCGTCATCGCTGTCACTCTCGCCGCTCCTGGCACAACCACCGACTACAGGTTGGTCGCAGCCGCATCCACAGGATCGCTACGGGCCGACGGCAGCAAGTGCGGCACCCGAGAGGCCAATGGGGCTCTCATATCGGCCCAGGATCCGAGCAAATTGCTGGTGTCGCCGGGCGCTCAGGAGATTTCGGTCCCGTGGGACTTCTCGATCAACGCTTTGGATGCCAGTTTCACGCTCGACGTACGTTGGCCTGATTCCCTGGGGCTCAACGAAGTGACGCTGGACGATCCCACCGGTGAGAGCATCGGAATGCGAGCGCCGGCGGCGGGCCATGCAGATGATCTCAAGGCCAGTGAAAGCAAACTCGGCCCACACGATGTTAGCTGGACTTGGCTCTCCGACAATTGGCTCCATATCGAGACCGACGTCGATCAGGCCACGGGCGCAGGCAAGTGGCAGACCAAATTCACGGGAAGGACATTCTCCGACAACGACGTGAAGCCGATTGTCAGCATGCTCGCGCTCCCCGGTTACCGGATCGACCTCGGCCCAGTCGACGAGTTGCGTCCGGGGGAGCGTGGATCGGCGGAGGTACTGATCCTTGGCGCCAACGGCAAACCCCTCGGCGCCTCAGTGCATGAACAACTCGACCTGACGCTTGAACTCCAGGTCGGTGACGAGACCAAGTCATTCGAATTCCCCTCCACGGCCAAATCCGACTACACGGCCGAATTCGAGATTCCGGAAAAGTTCGAAGGCGACTCGATAGTGCTCACTGCGGTGGCGACGCCGAAGGCAGAGGAGCGAGCCAACATACCGCAAACCCGAACCTTCAAACTCGACGTTGCTCCGCCGCCCGGATTCCCGACCATCGGCAAGGCCAAGGCCGACAACGTCACCGGCACCGGTGTCGCCACGATCAACATCCCGATCATCGGCTCGCCATCATCAGCGGGAGAGGTGTGCGTCACCGGCGGTATCACCAGCCGACCAACCGACTACGCCAAGGGTGGCGTGTCTCTCGGCTCGCTGCCGGCGGACTGCATCGCCGTGCCGGCCGGCACCACCCAAGATTTCACTGTCGACCTCAACGTCAACGAGCGAGGTCGTGGCCGCGTCGAAGGACAGTTTGAGTTCGAGATCCACAGCGAACAGAGCGCCGATCGGGTAGTCACGCGAACCGCCGATTTTAGCATGCGGATCATCCCGGTGGCCGACGCCACGACGGAATGGGTACTGCGCATATTGCTCATCCTTGTCGGGATACTCATCCCGCTGCTCATCATGTATGCCAACAAGTTCGCTGGCGCTCGCTACGTGCAATCCGAAAGCCTTCGCAGGGTCACGATCCCCATGGTGGCCACGGCCGACCGCACCGCACCGTCCACCGACTGGGACGACGAACTCGGCGAAGACTGGCTGCGCGGTGAGAAGCACGCCCCGCCCGCCTCGAGTGAATTCGAGTTCGGCCGCAAGATCGGGCTCAACCCATTCACCGCCGGGAAGGCCACCGTCGCGGCTCCTGGCAGTGCCTTGGTCATCGGCTCAGCGGGCACCCTCACCGGCCGTTCCGCCAAGGCGAACGAGCCGACCGGCGTGATCGACTTCGGGCTTCGCAGCAGTTGGGCGCTCAGGCTGCACGACCCCAAGTTCCCCGACGGCATCGCCATCGACGACCCCCACGCCATGCCCGACTCCGCAACGGGGGAGCTGGTGGCGTTCATCACCGATCGCGAAGAGTTCGACCAGATCCTCGACGACGTCGACTTCAAGGCCACCGCCGAATACGCCACCCATGACTGGAGTGCCGATCTCGCTCCAAGGGCCGACGAGATCAAAGAGACGATCGACCTCACGGCACCGAGTGCGGCTGCCGAAACCACCACCGAGTCATGGCAAGACTTCGCCATGGACCCGGCGAGAGGTGCGACCGCCGACACAGCCAGCGTGCCGGCGGCCGAAGAACCAGACGACCCATTCAACTTTTGACCAACACAAATCTCTGAGCACACGCCCTCACGGGCGCAAATGGAAGGCAGGGCGACATGGCAGCACGAGCATTGTTCGTAGGACTCGGTGGCACGGGCGGAGTCTCGCTCGCGTTCACCAGGGCACAACTCGCGGCCCGGCTGCGCGCTGCCGGATGGACCGGCGGTTTCCCCGAACACGCGTGGCGGTTCCTCCACATCGATGTGCCCGCCAACACCGACATCGGGTCCAGGCTGTCGGCCGCCGAGTCGGGCGACGCGTTGGCGCTCGGAGCATCGAGCTTCAAAGGCAACGAGTATCGAAACCTCGTCGAACCCAATGAGCGCTACATCGACCTCGACGATCGAGCGCTGGGCCGCAACGACATCAGCGCGCTCGCCGGATGGCGCCGGCGTGATCCGCTCAAGGTCACCGTGCCGATCGAAAAGGGCGCCGGGCAATACCGGGCCGTCGGTGCGCTTGTGGCCCTCGCACGTCGCGAACGCATCGTGAGCCACCTTGAGACCGCCCATCGCGATCTCTCGACCCAGGTATCAGTCGAAGAAGCCCAGAAGGTCACCGCTCTGCTCGGCGGTGAGCCCGAAATCGCTTCCGACTACCCCCACGTATTCATCGTCACGTCAATGGTTGGTGGTGCCGGTGCCGGTCTCTACATCGAAGTGGCCAGCAATGCTCGGGCGCTGTTCGGGCAA
>CAZDYO010000027.1:0-12647 GCA_964509555.1 uncultured Acidimicrobiales bacterium | reverse complement strand
AGAGTCTGGTAACGGGCCTCGCCGGTGGGGGGAACCCCGGTGAGTCGGCCGTCGTAGGTGCCGTTGCTCACCGACATCTCGGCAGCGACGATGTCGTCGAACAGCGGTTTCAACGGCTCGGTAACCAGCTCGAGGGCGCCGGTGATCAGCAGGGTGCGATGGCCCATCCGCCGATGCTCGCGGACCCGCCGGATACCGGCTGGGAACGACTTGGTGATCAGCAGGTCGGACAGCATCTCGGCGGAATCGGCGGCCAGCCGATCAACCGGCGCGTCTTCGAAACGACGGTAGAAGTAGCGCAGGAAGTCGCTGCGATCGGCCCGGTCGAGTGCCAGCAGAGTTGGGATCTCGCGAAGGGTCTTGGCCACGAAACGGGCACGGTCGGGGGTATCGAGATGGCGGGTGGCAAGCCAGGTGTAGCTCGACACCACGTTGCTGGCGATCAGCGTGTTCTCGAGGTCGAACACAGCCAGTTGGCGACGGGGATCGAGCACCTGTTTGCGAAGACGGTCGTTGCGGGAGCTCGACTGCCTGCTGCCGGGCGCCATCTTGAGACGGGCGGCCTTCACGAGGGTGGGCAGGTGGATGGTGTGGACGTAGGTGGGCCAGTCGACCAGTTTCGGGTCCATGCGGAACGCGGACTGGTCGGCTTCGTCGAGCGAGTTCCAGATCTCGTACATGTTGTCGAGGCCATAGATGGCCTCGCACTCCGTGTAGGCCCCATAGAGCTCCACGTAGCCGTTGGCCCGCTCGAGTTGGTCCTTGCGTTCCTCGAGCTCGGCGCCGAATTCGGCCTGGCGACCCCTCAGCGGAAGAGCGTCGAGCACCTTCTCGGCCGCGTTGAGGCCCTTGCGGGCCCGACCGAGCTGACGCGACACGCGTCCTCGTCCGGGGAACGACCATTCGGGGACCGAGATCGGCTGGTTCTTCTCGTCGTAGACCGGATGCTCGGTGAACCAGCTCCGCACCAGATCGACGAGCTGTCCGTAGGCCATCGGGTTGCTGGCACCGCTGGCGATCTGGGTGACATCGGGGTGGTCGACACCGTTTTCGTCGAGCTTCGGACCCCGGGCCGCGACCGCGAGGATGGTGGCCACCACCAAGTCACACGGGATCACGTCGATGACGCCCTCGGGCACGCCCGGGAATTCCTTGAGCAGACCTCGGGCATAGGCCGCGATCACCGGCTCGGCCATACGGAAGCCGCGGATCCAGCCCGGCGAGGGCTCGGACAGGGCCGACTCGATGATCGAAGGGCGCACAATGCTCACCGGCACGTTGCCTCGGGTTTCGACCAGCGCCCGCTCGCCCAGGGCCTTGGTGAAGGCGTAGGCGTCGGGGAAACCGAGTGATGAGGCGCGTGAGCGGCCGGCGGCGGTCATCTGCTTTCCGACCCAACGCTTGCGGAGCTGTTCGGTGCGCTCCGAGATGGCGGGTCCGCCGGCCGGACCGAGACCGTTGTAGGCCTCCTTTTCGAGGTTCTTGAGACACTCGGGGGTGCGGCTTCGACTTTCGGCCTGAAGGCGGGCCCGGCGGGCGTTGGCCACCTCGTCGCGCCAGTCGACGTCGACATAGAAAGGTGACTCGTTGACCAGTTGTTCGGGGGCCTTGCCGCGGCGACTGCCGGCCACGTAGCAGGTCGAGACGGCCACGAGATGGGCAGGTTCACGGCGGTCGTGGGCCTCAGCGGCGTCGCGCAGCGCCCTGGCGACGCGATGGGGGCCGAGAAGGTTGACCTCGACGGCGTCATCGAGCGCGGAATCGAAACTCACCGCGGCGGCCGAGTGGATGGCGATGTCGCACGAGGCCAGCAGCGCCAAGCCGTCGGCGTCGAGGTTCATGCCGTCGGTGGCCACATCGCCGGCGAGCGCGGTGATGCGGCGCTTGCACATCTCGGCGAAGGTCTCGCCCTCGAGCCCGCCGGCGGCAACCGGATCATCGGCGAACGCGGCCCGAAGCTTGTCGAAGGCATCGTTCTTGAGGATGTCGCGATCGACGCGGCTCTGGGCGCCGCGACGGCCGGGTCGGACCACGAGCACGAGTTCGGATTCGGGTACGGCACGAAGCAACCGTTCGACCAGCGCCGTTCCGAGAAAGCCCGTGGCCCCGGTGATGGCGATTCGTTTGCCGCTCAGAGACTCCCTGATCACCGTCCATGTCTACCACCGGCGAGTCTCTCTACCAAGTGGTAGAGACACGACGTCTGCCGTAACGTCGGAGATATGGCTGTTGCATCCGATGACCAGCGATCACCGACCCGGCGCCGGATACTGGACGCCGCGCTCGCGGCCTACGGAACCGACGGATACGCGGCCACATCGCTCGACTCGCTGGCCGAGGAACTCGGCATTCGCAAGCAGACGATCCTCTACTGGTTCCCGTCCAAGCGGG
The DNA here is from genome assembly GCA_964509555.1 of uncultured Acidimicrobiales bacterium. Lineage (GTDB taxonomy): Bacteria > Actinomycetota > Acidimicrobiia > Acidimicrobiales > Aldehydirespiratoraceae > SZUA-87. Next base: position 10,256 of record CAZDYO010000027.1, on the reverse strand, counting down.
CACTGTTCGAGTCGGTGATCGACGAGGCCGCGTTGAGTCTCATCACCGAGTTCGACACCGCGGCATCATCCGATCTTGTCGGCATGGCCCAGGTGGAGGAGATCGTGAGGCGGGTGTTCCGGCTGGCCGTGCGCCGGCCCGAACTGCTGGGCCTGGTCCGGGAGGTCAGCCGACCCGGATCGCTGTCGGCCGGTCGCCTCGGAGAACGGGTGGCGCCAGTTTTCGCAAGGGCCGCCGAATTTCTCGAACGGGAAATGGTCGCCGGCCGGTTCCGTCGAAGTGATCCGGCGATGCTCCTGCTGTCCCTCTACTCCACTGTCGTGGGAGTGGCGGGCGAGCTCGAGGTGCAGCGGGCGATCGGGTTGGAGCCCACGCTCCGGGTGGCGGTCGAGCGCCGTCGGGAGCTGATGAGGTTCTTGAGGGCCGCGCTGGTCAACCCGCGGTGAGCATGGCCTGCAGCCGCTCGGTGTGGAGCAGGTTGCCGTCGGCGGTGCAGGCCAGGATGTCGTAGTCGACGAAGTTGGCTATCCACCTTGGTGTCGGATCCCCGATGAGGGCACCGTCGGCCCAAATGGAGGTGGCGATGGCGTCGCAGGTGCCGAGGTCGGGGCCGACCACGCTGATGCTGGTGAGCGTGGAATTGGTGCCAGGGGCGCCGTGGCTCGGAGTCTCGGTCGCCTGAATGTGGGCACCGCGTTCGTATTCGCCCGACGTGGCCACCGCACCGTCGGTGAGGTCGAGGATCGCGGCCACTCCCTCGGGGTCCTCGGGATTGCGGATGCCCACCTTCCAGGGCTCGTCGCCCTCGGGCACGTAACCAGCGATGTCGCCGCCTGCTCCGATACAAGCCCGATCCACTCCGGCAAGTCTAAGTTCGAGCAGAGCATGCTCGACCGACCAGCCCTTCACGTAGCCCGACGGATCGAGAGGGAGATCGGGCGTGCGGTTGCGATGCCGAAACGCACCCTGGGTGAGGACCCAGAGCCGGTCACATTCCGTGAGCACCTGACGCACCATCGGGTCGGCGTCGTCGACCGACATGTCGCCTCGGCCGATGCGTGAGATCTCGCTGCTGTCGATGAACACGCTGAACAGGTGCTCGACGTGGTGGAACCAGTCGCAGGCATTCCTGATGAGTTCCGGACTGGTGTGGTCGGGCACGTCGATGCTGACGACGGTGCCCATCACCTCCTCTGCATGGCGCATCGTGTCAGAATCCGGCCGCGTCGAGAGCCGCCTGCAGTGACTGCTGGTAGGCGTACGAGGTGTAGGTGGCACCACTGATGAAGTTGACCTCGCCCGACTGGTTTTCGAGGGTCTGCTTGGTGAGCCTCGGGATGGCGTAGCGCTGGATGGCCATCGACTGCATGTCGCTCGGTGTTCGGATGAACACGACGTTGACGATCCTCCCGCCGTCGATGGTGACCTCGACCTGGTATGGCCCGAACGGAGTGTTGGCCGCGGGACCGTCGATTACCTGAGCGGTGTCGGAGAGCGTGGTGGTGGTGGTCGGGGCTGCGTTCGAGGGGCTGGTGTTGGAACCGCCGGAGCTGGTGGTGGCCCCACCAGCGGAGGTGAACGGGATATTGAGCTGGTACGCCACCTGCTCGAGTAGATCGAGCGGGATACCGTCGGGGAACTGTTCGTCGATCCTCTGGATCACCCAGTCGGGGAGCTGCGACATGATCTGTTCGCGTTCGGCGGTCGCGGGATCGACGGGAGAGGTGGTGGCCGGTGTGGAGGTGGCTGGAGAGTCGGTAGTGGGTGCTGCTGCGGCCGCGGTGGGTGAGGCAACGACGGTGGCCGAACCGGTCAGCGACACCGAGGTTGCTGAGCGGGTGTCGAAGTTGAGAATCGTGGCCAGTCCGGCAGCGGTGAGCCCGATGGTGGGAAGTAGGCGCTTCATGGCTGCTCCAATTGCATGGTCGTGTCGCTTGCTCAGTAGTCGAATCGTTCGAAGTGGAGGTTTCGCTGCGGTACGCCGGCCTTGCGGGCGCCGCTGCACGCAGCCGAGATGAGTGCCGGAGGGCCACAGACATAGACCGACCGTTCGGCGATGTCGGGAACCGCATGTCTGAGCGCCTCCGGGCTGAAGGGATCGAAACGGTGACGCCCGTTTCCGGTGCTCTGGCTGACCTGAAGCTTGAACCCGCGACGTTGGGCGATCTCCTCCAGTTCATCGAGCAGGATGGCCTCGCTGTGGCTCTTGGCCCGGTAGAGCATGGTCACGTATCCCGGTGGGCGTTCGATGTCTTCGAGGATCGCCCGCAGTGGGGTGACTCCGATGCCTCCACCGATCAACAGGATCTTGTCGACCGGATCGTTCTCGGCGTGGAACGAACCGTAGGGGCCCTCGGCCATGATGCGGGTGCCGACGGGAACCTGCTGAAGCCAGGTGCTGTCGTCGCCCAACGCTTTGACCGTGAACCTGAGGCTCTTGCCGTCGGGCGCCGCGGACAGCGAGAGGGGATGGGCCCGCCACCACCGGTCGGCGCGCAGCACCCTGATTATGAAGAACTGGCCCGACGCGGCGGTGAGCCGGTCGAGGTGGCGTCCGGTGACGGTGATCGAGACCACCCCCGGGCCTTCCGGTTCGACCGCTGATATGCGCAGTTGGTGTCGTACGGCTCTGATGATCGGCCTGATCCAACGGAAGCTCAGCAGCGCGGCCACGGTGGCCAGGTTGAGCATCACCCAGTAGACGACCGCGACATGGTCGGTCGCGAAATCGGATCCTCCGGTGAGCTGGTGGGCGAAGGCCAGTGCGACCCCCAGATAGGCATAGAAGTGGATGGAGTGCCAGGTCTCGTATCTGAGATTGCGGCGGGCCGCTCTGATTGAGGTGATGGTGACGCCGAGAATCATCAGGTAGCCAGCGGTGGCGGCCAGCATGTTGGGCCAGTAGAGGATGAAATTGCCGAGCTGGTCGGCGGGGCCTGCCTGCCGGGGGATCGCATAACCAAGCGTGGTGAACAGCACGTGGGCGCTCAGCAGCGTGACCGACGCGAAACCGGTGAGTCGATGCCAGATGAGGAGCTTGTCCATGCCGTAGCGGCGTTCGATCCACGGAACCCGGGCGATCAGTACCAACTCGCCGAGTATGAAGAACGATCCCCACAGGGCGGTGATCTGGCCCAGGCCCTCGAGCTTGCCGAATGAGGTTCCCCACAGGCTGAGACCGCCGTGTCTGATCCACATGGCGGTGATCACCACGAGGTTGACCACGATGAAGGCCCACACATCGAGCCCCGACATGGGTGACGGCCGCAACCTGCCAAATTTGGGTCGGTCTTGAACAGACGCAGGGGCGGGCGGAGTGATCACGGTCACACGATCATCTTCCGCATGTGTTGTCAAAGAAACGTAAGAACGTGAGCAAATCGCTGTAAGCCATCCTGAAGTTGGCTTCAGGAAGTGCCTCAGTGGCTGGTATCTGAGTGGCGCCGCTTGCGTTCGTGGCGCTCCACGGCCAACTCGACCAACCGGTCGATCAGCTTTTCGTAGGGCAGCCCGGTCTCGGCCCAGAGCTTCGGATACATCGAGATTGGTGTGAATCCGGGCATGGTGTTGAGTTCGTTGACCAGCCACCCGCGCCCATCGGCTTCGTAGAAGAAGTCGACCCGGGCCAGCCCTTCGACCCGCAGGGCCTGGTAGGCGGCCACGGCCGCGGTCTGGGCGGCCTGTACCTCGTCGGGTTCGAGCGGGGCCGGTATGCGCAGATCGGCACCGTCGTCGTATTTGTCGGAGTAGTCGTAGAAGTCGGCCCCGGGCACGATCTCGCCGGGCACGCTGGCCTCGGGCCGTTCGTTGCCCAGCACGGCCACTTCGATCTCGCGACCCCGGATCTCCTCTTCGATGATCACGATGCGGTCGTATCTGGCGGCCAGCTCGATCGCCGCCACGACCTCTTCGGAGTTGGTGGCCCTCGACACGCCCACCGACGACCCCATGTTGGCCGGCTTCACGAACAACGGTAGCCCCAGCTCTCCGATGACGCGGTCGGCGGCCGCCGCGAATTCGGCGGCTTCGGCACCATCGGCATCGAGCCAGGTGTACTTCCCCTGGGTGACCCCATGGGCCGACAGGTGGGCCTTGGCCGCCACCTTGTCCATGCACAACGCCGACGCCAGCACCCCGGCCCCCACATAGGCCACATCGGCCAACTCGAGCAGGCCCTGCATGGTGCCGTCTTCTCCCATCGGACCGTGGAGCACCGGAAACACCACCGTGGGCATATCGGGCTGCATGATGGCCGGAAGGGCATCGACCACCTCGCCCACGGCCTCCAACCGGTCCGGCGCCTCGACCAGCGGTTGATCGCGGTGCCATAGCCCCCCACGGTCGATCCCGATCGGCTCGATCCGGTACTTGGTCGGGTCGGCGGCGGCGATCACGTGGCGGGCGGACACACAGGAAACGTCGTGTTCGGCCGAGCGCCCCCCGAACAACACGACCAGCCTGATCCTCTCGGCGGATTCGGGTGTGGTGACTTCTGATTTCGGCATTACCTCGAACCTAGTGCGGTGCGCGCCAACCGCCCGACAGGGTGAGACACTGACCGCATGCACTGGACCGCCTCCCAAATCGCCGATGCAGTCGGCGGCGCGCTCAGTGGCCCCGACCGGTCCATTCACTTGGTGACCCAGGACAGCCGTGAGATATCGGCCGGGAGTCGGAGCCTTTTCGTGGCGCTGATAGCCGAACGCGACGGCCATGACTTCATCCCGGCTGCTGTGGATGCCGGCGCCGTGGCGGTGGTTGCAGGCCGCCCGATCACAGCCCCCCACGACGTGGCGGTGATCACGGTGGCCGACACCGCCGAAGCGCTGGGCGCGCTCGGCGCTGCTGCCCGAGACCGGCTCACCCACGCAACGGTGGTCGGGATCACCGGATCGGTGGGCAAGACAACCACCAAGGATTTCCTGGCCTCTGTATTGGCCACGAAGCTGCGCACCCACGCCAACACCCGGTCGTTCAACAATGAGATCGGAGTGCCGCTCACGCTGATCGGCGCCCCCGACGATGCCGAAGCCGTGGTGATCGAGATGGGCTCGCGCGGTCCGGGGCACATCGCCGACCTCTGCCGGATCGCCCGGCCCACAATCGGAGTGATCACCACGGTGGGTGCGGCCCACACATCTGAGTTCGGTGATGTGGAATCGGTGGCCGCAGCCAAAGCCGAGCTGGTTGAGGCCCTGCCCGCCGCCGGGCTGGCGGTGCTGAACGCCGATGTGGTGCGCGTGGCTGCCATGGCCGACCAGACCCAGGCCAAAGTACTGACCTTCGGCATCGGCGGAGGACCATCGATTGCAGACGTGAGGGCCGACGACATCGAACTCGACGATGCACTGACACCCACATTCACGCTGGTGGCCCCCGAAGGAAGCATCTCCGTGAGGCTTGGTGCCCGTGGAATGCACTTGGTGGGCAACGCCCTGGCGGCCGCTGCGGTTGGCCTCCACCTCGGGTTGACGCTCGATCAGGTGGCAGCCGGCCTCGCCGAACCAGTGGTGTCGCCCATGCGCATGGACCTGGTCGAACTCGCCGGGGGAGTGATGGTGTTGAACGACACCTACAACGCCAACCCGATCTCGACCGAGGCCGCCATCAGGTCGCTGGCCGCCATACCCGCCGAACACCGGGTGGCGGTGCTCGGGGTGATGGCCGAGCTCGGTGACGAGTCGGACGGTGAGCACGCCAGAATCGGCTCCCTGGCCAACAAACTCGGCATCGACTTGATCGCCGTGGATGCCCCCGCCTACGGGGGTCATGACGCCGCCGACATCGATGACGCCATAGCCGCGCTGCAGTCGGCCACCAACTCGTTGGCACCGGGCACGGCGGTGCTCGTGAAAGGTTCGCGTGTGGCCGGACTTGAACGACTGGTTGACCGACTCCGTCGGCGATCGGGAGGATGAGCCCGACCGGTGGGCGGGGGTTTCAAACGGATCTGCCATCGGCCGTCGCGCTGGATGAGCTGAACGCCGCGGTCGTGGACATCGTGATGGCAGCGGCTGCACAACAGCACCAGATTGCTGATGTCGGTGGCGCCGTGGGATTGCCACGGTTGAACGTGGTGGGCCTCGCACCGGTTGACACCGGCGCCACAACCCACGCATCCACCGTCGCGGGCGATCAGCGCGACCCACTGGGCATTGGTGGCGGAGCGATGACTGCGCCCGACGAAGATCGGGCGGCCGGGCCCGTCGAGCAGGACTCCGGTGAGCGTGGAATTGCAGGCCAACATCTCGAGAAGCGACTGCGGAAGTGGCGCCCCGTTGCCGACGATGCCGGAGAACCCGGAAGGTTCGGATGATCGCAGCCGGCTGATGTCGGCCACGACGGTGACCTGGTGCTTGGGATGCGGAGCCCGACCACGGCGGCCATCGCCGGTCGTCGGGCTGCCGGAGTCGACCATGGACATGATGGCGTCGGCCCGCCGCTGGGCAAAGGTCCGCACCTCGCCGGGCGCACCATCGCGGCCACCGTCGTCGTTGAACATTTCGTTGGCTCGGCGATCGAGCTCGGCCAGGAACACGGAACCATCGGCCGGTGCGAGCTTGATGTGGATGTTGGACATGCCATCGCGGCCTGTCCAGTCGGAGACCCCGCGATCGGATCGGTGGCGAGCGAGCGGCTCATCGGGATCGTCGGGAGGATCGGGAAGATTCCGGGCGACCCACCCCCGGCAGTGTTTCGAGAACAAGTCGGCCGGGCATTCGCCGGCCCGCTGCACGAGGCCAAGGTCGGCCTGCCCGGGCGAGGTCTTCTCGGCAGCGGCCGCGATTGAGGAGGCATGGGACCACGTGATCTTCCCGGACTCGAGAGCGGCGGCGGTGAGCGGCAAGCGGGAGAGCATCTCGGCGGTGGTGGAGATGCGCGACGCGACCCGACTCGACTTGTGACCCACCACCCGCAGCACACCGGCGCCATCGAGGCCATTGTCGGGAAGTGAGTTGATGGCGCTGACCACCCTTGCCTCGGCAGCAGCGGCGGCGCTCTCGAGACGACGAAACTCGGATACGAGATCGACCAATTCGCCGCGCGGAAGGCCCGACGGGCTGATGCTGCGAAGACGGCGGATGGCGGACGAGAACATGACCAGAGCATAGGCGAACATATGTTCGCTTTGCAACTCAGACACGGAGAAACTCAGGGGATTCGCGTCGAGTCGGACGCCCACTCGTCCACCGGCTACTCTCGCAGCGATGTCCGACACCGAAGCAGCCGACACCGAAGCAGCCGACACCGATCCCAGAGCCTCCGACCGAGCCGACGCAGCCCACCCTGCCGAGACCGACGCAAGCACCGCCCGCGTCCAGCCCGCCGTCCACGTCCAGGGCCACGACCACATCGTGTTGAAGGTCGTCGACCCGGCCCGTTCGTTGGCCTGGTACCGCGACAACCTCGGCCTCACTCCCGAACGCGAAGAGGAGTGGCGATCCGGGCTGGTCGCGTTCCCGTCGCTCCGCATCGACGAAACCACTCTGATCGATCTGCTCGAGTCGCCCCCCACCGGCACCAACGTCGACCATTTCTCGCTCCGCATCGACGACTGCGATCTCGACGCCTTGGCCGAATCTGGCCGGTTCGTCGTGATCGACGGCCCCAACCTCATCTGGGGCGCCACCGGGTGGGGGATCGGCCTGTACGTCGCCGACCCGGATGGCAACATGGTCGAACTCAAGCGGGCCCTGAGACCGGACGAATAGCCGGCCGAAACGTTCGACCAACCTCGTATGAAGGAGCCAGCCATGACCGTCCCAGACTTCAGGGCCACCACCGTCGAGGAACTCGCCCGCCGGATCCGCGACCGTGAACTCACCGCCGAGGCGGTCACCGCGGCCGCGCTGGCCCGCATCGAGGCGCTCAACCCCACGTACAACGCGTTCGTCGCTGTCGACGCCGATTCAGCGCGCGCTCAGGCCCTCGCAATCGATCTGCGTATCGAAGCGGGCACCGATGTCGGCCCACTCGCCGGCATTCCGATCGGGGTGAAGGACCTTGAGGACGCAGCCGGTTTCCCGACCGTGAGGGGCGCGATGCATCTGCGTGATGCCGCCCCCGCAGAGGTCGATTCCACCGAGGTGGCTCGTCTGCGGGCCGCCGGATGCGTGGTGATCGGCAAGACCAACACGCCCGAAGCCGGCTGGACCGGCGACACCCACAACCCGGTCTTCGGCGCCACCATGAACCCTTGGGGCGACGGCCGCTCGCCGGGCGGATCGTCGGGAGGCACGTCGGCCGCGGTCGCGTCGGGCATGATCCCCCTCGGTACCGGCTCCGACGGGGGCGGCTCGATCCGGATTCCGTCGGCGCTCACCGGCATGTCCGGCTTCAAGGTCTCACAAGGCCGGGTGCCCTTCGGGCCGGCACCCATGGGTGCAGCCGATCTGTCAACCCAAGGCCCGATGGCGCGACGCATCCGCGACGTGGCGCTCGCACTCGACGTGGTGGTCGGCCCCGACCCAGGCGACCTGCGCTCGCTGCCCGCGCCGGCCGAATCGTGGCGCGCCGCGCTCGACTCACCACAGCCGCCCGCCCGGGTGTTGTGGACGCCCACGATCGAAGGGTTCGGACCGGACGCCGAGATCGGATCGGTGTGTCGAGCCGCGGTCGACCGCATCGCCGCGGCAGGTGTGGAGGTGGTCGAATCGGGGCCGATCCTCCAGGACGTGATCGGCCCGTTCGCCCAACTCTTCTACGGCTCGATGGTGCCCGTCTACCGGCCCCTGATGGGCACTCCGGCGTGGGGAGACGTCACCCCCGGATTGGCAGCGATCCTCGACATGTCACACGACCGGGTCACGGTTGACTCCGTCGAGGTCGCCCGGGCCGGAGCGCAGGCGCTGTCGATCCGCCTGGCCGAGGTGATGGACGGGTACGACGCGGTGATCAGCCCCACGGTCGCAGGTCAGACACCACTATCGGAACACGAGGGCACCGTCGACGGTGCTGAGACCCAGGAGTGGGTGAGCTACACCTACCCGTTCAACGTCACCCGGCGCCCGGCCGCCACCACGTGCGCCGGGTTCACCGCCGACGGCATGCCGGTGGGGTTGCAGATCGTCGGCCATCAGCTCGCCGACCGTCGCACGCTGGAGATCACGGCCTGGGTGGAGGATCTGCTCGGTCTCGACCCAGTGGCTCCAAGCGGCGCCATCTGACATGCTCTGATCCGGCCGATCGATCGGGGAACGAACATGGCGAGTCCGCAGGCAGAGATGATGAGGGGACTGCTGATCCAGCTTCAGCAGGAGATTGTCGGGAGGGCCGAGCCGCCCACCATTGAGGAGATGCGGGCCAGTGGAGAGGCGTTCGGTGAGATGACCGCCGAACCCGACCGTGTCACATGGCAAGACGCCGAGGTGGCCGGGGTGCCGTGTCGTTGGGCGGTGCCCGATGGCGGAGCAGACGACCGGGTGCTGCAGTACGTCCACGGCGGGGGCTACGTCATCGGGTCGCTTGACGCCTACCGCAAGTTCACCGGGCACCTGGCCAACGCCATCGGCTGCCGAGTCCTGAGCGTCGACTATCGGCTCGCCCCCGAGCACCCGCATCCGGCTGCAGTCGAAGACAGCAGCGCGGTCTACCGGGCGCTGCTCGACGATTTCGACCCGGAGCATCTGGCTATCTCGGGTGACTCCGCCGGCGGAGGACTCACCATGGCCACTCTGGTGAAACTGCGTGACGACGGCACTCCACAGCCTGCGGGAGCCGTGCCCCTGTCGCCGTGGGTCGACCTCGAAGGCACCGGCGAATCGATGCAAACCAAGGCCGATGTCGACCTAATCGTGGGTGCCGACGGGCTCAAGCAGATGACCGACATGTTCCTCGCCGGCCAGGATCTGCACGACCCACTGGCCGCCCCGCTCCACGCCGACCTCACCGGGTTGTGCCCGCTGTATGTGCAGGTGGGCGGCGATGAAACTCTGCTCGACGACGCCACCCGGCTGGCCACCAAGGCAGCCGCGTCGGGAGTGGAGGTGCGTCTCGACGCGTTCCCCGAAATGCAACACGTGTTCCAGATGGCAGCCGGAAACGTGCCCGAATCCGACGACGCAGTCGCCCGGATCGGCCAGTGGCTGAGGCCCAAGCTGGGTCTGTGAATCTGAGGACCGGAGTGACGTTTCGCATAGCCGCCGCGTGCCGATATCGTCACCCGTCCCGGGCGATTAGCTCAGTTGGTTAGAGCGCTGCCTTCACACGGCAGAGGTCGAGGGTTCGAATCCCCCATCGCCCACCCCTAAAACCGC
>CAZDYO010000026.1:0-12749 GCA_964509555.1 uncultured Acidimicrobiales bacterium | reverse complement strand
GTTGGGGATGCTCGACGGGCGTGATCCCCGTGCGGTGTGCGAGGCACTGCAGGTGGCCGACGCCGAGGTCGTGGTGGCGTGTACGGCCCCGTCGCGCCGAGGCGTGCCGGCGGCTGAGGTCGCAGCGGCCGTGGCAGCGTCCGGGGGCACCTCGGAGGTGGTGGATGCCGTCGACGAAGCCGTCGACCGCGCTCTGTCGATGGCCTCACCCGAGGACATGGTGCTGATCGTGGGTTCTCACACGGTTGTGGGCAGGGCCAGGGGTCTATTGCTGCGGAAATGATTCATCCGACCCATGAACCCGGTACATGAGTCATGCCGATGACCATTGGGTGAGTCTCTTCGCTGATCGTTTTCATCAAACCGACGGAAACCGCGACCGGGGGGTAACCCTCGTCGAGTACGCGCTCATCATCGGTACGGTCGTGGTCGGATCGATGTCGAGTGTCGGTGCGCTCGACACATCGATTGGCACGCACTATGCGTCGACCGCTGATGACATCGGCCAACCTGATCTGTCGGTGTTCGACGTGACCACGACCACCTCCGGCACCGCTGGGGGGTCCACCTCGACCACTACCACAGTGGCTCCGACGACCACCGCGTCGGCCACCACCTCGACTGCGGCCGCGACCACGACTGCTGCGCCGACGACCACCACCACAGCTGCTCCGACCACGACCGCTGCTGTCACCACGACCACAAGTGGTGCGTTGTTCGCGCACTCTGCCACCACAACCAAGTGCAAGAACAAGACCTACAAGCGTCACAAGAAGGAAAACGCCAAGATCGTCATGGAGTTCGATGATGAGCATGGCGATGATCTTGAGGACGCTGAAGTCGAGGTCGAGTTCAAACTGAAGGACGGCACCACCGGGCGGGCCAAGGGAGAGACCAACGCCTGGGGTCGCGTGGCGTTCGAGTGGGACGATCTCGACACCAAAGACTTCGACATAGAGGTCACGATCATCAAGATCGAGAAGGATCATGAGGAGTACGAGCACTCGACCGACGTCTGCAAGCTTCACGACTGAACCCTGGTCGGACGGCTCGCGGCGACTCGGCCGTGGGCCCTCGCTGTAGCCTCCGTCGGATGGACCGAACACTCGTCATATGCAAGCCCGACGCGGTCGAGCGGGGCCTCGTCGGAGAGATCGTCGGACGGCTCGAGACCAAGGGCCTCACCCTCGTGAAGGCCGAACTTCGAACGCTCGACCCCGACACTCTCGCCCGCCACTACGCCGAGCACGTGGGCAAGGGGTTCTACGACGGTCTGGTGGAGTTCATGGGACGTGGACCGGTTATGGTCCTGGTTGTTCAGGGTCCATCCAATACCTGGAAGACGGTTCGTCAGATGATGGGCGCCACCAACCCGCTCGACGCCGCGCCGGGCACGATCAGAGGCGACCTGGGCACGCTGTTCACCGAGAACCTGATCCATGGCTCCGATTCCATGGAATCAGCCGCCAGGGAGATCGAGATCTTCTTCCCCGGGACATCGGTGGAGGGCTGACAAGCCTGTCCGGTTGAGGTGGATCCACGTGGGGTCTGACCGCGAACAGTGACTACCTGGTCACCCAGCGACATTGTGTTGCAATCTGGTGACCAAGTGGGCCTAGACTGCCGCTTGGTACGCGTTCGGGAGTTTGGTCCTCACCTTCCGCCTGTGCGTTCGCACCATCTTCCAATTCCCGGCTGCGAGGCCCTCGATCATGTTTGCAGATTCCATTCTGAGCAGCTTCGGAGCGGTCGTTGGCCGCGACATGGCCGTCGATCTGGGCACCGCCAATACGCTTGTCTACGTGCGCGGTGAGGGGATCGTCCTCAACGAACCCTCGGTGGTTGCCATCAACACCGCCACCGGCAAACCATTGGCGGTGGGCACCGAAGCCAAACGGATGATCGGCCGCACACCATCCAACATCCAGGCCATCCGACCTCTCAAGGACGGCGTCATCGCCGATTTCGAGATCTGCGAGATGATGATGCGTCACTTCATCCAGAAGGTGCATCAACGCAAGTGGGCTCGCCCCCGCATGGTGATCGCAGTCCCGTCCGGTATCACCGGCGTCGAACAGCGCGCCGTACAGGAAGCCGCCGAGTTCGCCGGGGCACGCAAGCCGGCCTACATCATCGAAGAGCCAATGGCCGCGGCGATCGGCGCTGGTCTCCAGGTGCAGGATCCCGCCGGAAACATGATCGTCGACATCGGTGGTGGCACCACCGAGGTTGCGGTGATCTCCCTCGGCGGAGTCGTGGCCAGTCAGTCCGCCCGCGTGGGCGGCGACGAGATCGACAATGCGATCATCCAATACGTGAAGAAGGAATTCAGTTTGGCGCTCGGCGAGCGCACCGCTGAGGAGATCAAGGTTCAACTCGGCTCGGCTTGGCCACTCGCCCAGGAAATGCGGGCTGAGATCCGCGGTCGGGATCTGGTGACGGGGCTGCCCCGCACCGTTGTTGCCGGCACACCCGATATCAGGGAGGGCATGGAAGAGCCGGTGGCGGCTATCTGCGACGCCGTCAAGTCCACGCTTGATCAGACCCCTCCCGAGTTGGCCGCCGACATCATGGAACGAGGCATAACCCTCGCCGGTGGCGGGGCATTGTTGATGGGGATCGACCAGCGCCTGTCGGAAGAAACCGGTATGCCGATCCACATTGCGCCCGATCCGCTCAACGCGGTCGCCATTGGTTCCGGACAGGTTCTCGAGGAATTCGAGGCCCTGCGCGACGTGATCCTGAGCTCGGGCGAGCTCTAGACCAGCGTCGTCATGCCGCCTGCCCGGCGCGCGGCGCGGTCCAGAAATCGGCTCGCGCTGTTTGTCCTCACTGCGATCACGCTCCTGAGCCTCGACTTCCGGGGATTCGGCCCGATAGAGACCGCCCAGAGTGGGGTGCGCGATGTGATCCACCCGATCACCTCCCTGGTCGACACGGTGCTGTCACCGTTCAGCGATGCATGGAACGCCGTGTTTCGCTACGGCGACCTGGAGGCCCAGAATGCCGCGCTCCGACAGCAGCTTGACGACATGACCGGCAAGGCAATCCAGGTGGAGGCCGATCGGGCCGCATATGACCGGCTGCGCGACGCAGTCGATATTCGCTTCGGCGGAGACATTCCCCGTGTTGCGGCCACGGTTCTGAGGGGCGAGGTGGGGAACTTCGATACCGACGTGGTCACCATCGACAAGGGTTCGAATGCGGGCCTCAAGCCCGGCATGGCGGTCGTCACGGGTGCCGGCTTCGTTGGGCGACTGAGCCAGGTCGACAAGACCACCAGCACGGTTCAATTGGTGAGCGACTCGTCGTTGGTCATCGGTGTCAGGCTGGTATCGACCGACGATGTGGGGCTCGGCCATGGAGTCCCTGGAAGGGTGAACGAATTCGTCGTCGACCAGGGCCCGGGCTGGCCCGAAGGTGGTAATCCCCAACTGCTTCCCGAGATCGGATCGGCTGTGGTGACCGCCACCGACAGTCGATACCCGGCCGAGATCCCCATTGGGGTTGTGGCCAGCGTCTCGACCCCGGATGGGTTGGCGATGGAGGTGACGGTCAGGTTGTCAAATGACGTCACCGATCTGGGTTTCGTGTCGATCCTGCTCGACATCGCTCGCGACGAGGTGCCGCTGCGTCCTGTGGTCCCGAGCACGGTCGTGCCGATCGAGGTCGATCCGTCACAGTTGGGTTCGATCCCCACGGGAGGTTCGAACCCGTGACGGCTGTGCGAGTGTCAGCTGTCTGTGTGCTGGCTCTGTCCCTGCAACTGACGGTGTTCGTCGATGTGAGGGTCCTCGGTGTGGCTCCGGAACTGTTGGCCATGGTGGCGATTCTGGCCGGCTACTTCGGTGGTTCACAAAACGGTCAGGTGATCGCATTCGGAGCAGGGCTTCTCTGGGACGTCTACCTGCCCACCCACCTCGGTGTCTCGGCCCTGATATTCGCGGTGGCGGCCCACGGGGTCGGCTCGCTCGAGGCGAGCCTGTTCCACGACTCGCGACTCCAGCGTGCCGCCGTGGTCATGTCGGCGACTGTGGCCATCGTCCTGGCCTACGCATTGTCGAACGAGATTCTCGGAGTGCGGGGATTGATCAACCTCCGTCTGGTGAAGGTTGCGGTCATCGCAGGAATGTTCAACGGGGTTCTGTCGTTCGCCGCCGCACCCGTGATGAGGTGGGCTGTTCCCGTCAAGTCGGATCGCCCCGGGGGCGCGGTCGATTTCAGTGGGACTCGTGGTTGAATTGCGACCGATGTCTACGGAGATTCGCTGATCGTGGACGAGGATTCACGGCAACTTCGTCTGCGAATGTTGGCCTTTGTCGGCATCACCTTGTTCGGTGCGATGTTCGCGCGCCTCTGGTACCTCCAGGCTCTCGAGAGCGAGACCCTTCAACAACAGGCCATCGGCAATGTCCTGCAGCCGGTGTTCGAACAGGCTCCCCGGGGGAGGATTCTGGATCGCAACGGGCGGGTGCTGGTCGACAACCGTGTGGTCCAGGTTGTGGTGATCGACCGACGTGAGTTGGACAGGCGTCTCTCGGCCGATGCCCAGGACCAGATGTTTCTCAGGCTGGCCGAGGCGATCAGTCGGTCGGGACGTCTCACCAAGGCTGCATCCATCAAGAGGACAGCCAATGATCCGCAGTACGGACCATTCGACGAGATCCCCGTCGCCATCGACGTCGATCCGTCCCTGCTGGTTTTTCTGGGGGAGCGTCCCGATGAGTTCCCGGGAGTGAGCGTGGTCCAGAGAACCATCCGTACCTACCCCTACGGCACCCTCGCCGCCCATCTGCTCGGGTATGTCGGTCCGGTGACCAAGAGCGAACTGGTTGCGGCGAACCAGCGAATCGATGCCAGCGACCCTGATGCCAAGACCTACCAGGCCAATGACGACATCGGGAAATCGGGGGTCGAGAGGTCCTTCGAGGATGATCTGAGAGGCGTGCCCGGTGTTCGGTGGCTCGAACTCGACTACAAGCGCAACGTGGTGAGAGAAAGGGATGGCACACCACCGGTGCCCGGCAACGACCTGTGGCTCACGATAGACATCGACCTCCAGGCGTTGACCGAGCAGCAGCTCGCCGATGAACTGCGCAACGCCCGCGCCCAGACACCGTCGGACGGCGATCCGCCATACGTCGGCGCGGCCGGTGCCGCGGTGGCGATCGACCCGCGCAATGGCGATGTCCTGGCCATGGCGTCGTATCCCACCTATGACCCGTCGAAGTTCGTCAACGGAATCTCCCGGCGACTCTTCAAGGAGGTCACCAGCGAGGACAACCATGTTCCGGTGCTCAATCGCGCCATTCAGGGTGCCTACCCTCCGGGATCCACTTTCAAGGCCGTCACCGCGTACGCGGCATTGAGCACCGGTGTGATCGGACCGGACGGCATCATCGGTACCAGGGGCCTCTACACCGACACCGGTAGCTACAAGTACCCGAATTGTGTCGAGCAGTCATCCACATGCGTGTTCAGGAGCCCGTTCTCGGGGACCAGGCAGGTCGATCTCCGCGATGCCCTCACCGTGTCGAGCGACCCCTACTTCTACCGAATCGGTGGCGAGGGTTTCTGGCCGCTCCCGAAGGGCCCAGACGAGGGCATCCAACACGCGGCGCGCGCGCTTGGACTGGGCAGTCAGACCGGTGTTCAGTTGCCGTATGAGCGAAGCGGCGTGGTCCCCGATCGGGCCTTCTTCGATTCCCAGTTCGCGGCCGGAGTCGCAATTCGCGACGGCTCGCAGTGGTTCGCCGGTGACACCATCCAGCTCTCCATTGGTCAGAGCGACTTGCTCGTGACCCCTCTTCAATTGGTCAACGCCTACGCGACGCTCGCCAATGGTGGTCGTCTACACCAACCCAACATCGCCACAAAGATCACCTCTTGGGACGGCGAGTTGGTCCGGAAGTTCGAGCCTCGTGTTCTTCGTGATCTGGCAATCCCGGACAGTGTCAGGCAACCAATAGTTGACGGGCTGCTGGGAGTGCCTCGAAAGGATGTGCCCAGGGGGACCGCTTGGCGGGCATTCAACGACAGCAGCTTCGGCGTGGAGTTTCCCCTGAACAACTGGCCGGTGGCCGGCAAGACCGGAACGGCTCAGAAGAAGGGAAAGGCCGACACGGCACTGTTCGTGGCATTCGGCCCCAACGACAATCCGGCCATCGGCCTGAATGCGGGTCTGGAACCGTCGATAGCGATGGTGGCGGTGTTGGAGGAGTCGGGATTCGGTGGTTCGGTCGCCGCGCCGTTGGTGGCCCGCACTCTTGATGCCGTGGCCACGAACTCGCTGGAACGGGTCCGCACCAAGGACGAACTCGACAAGTACTACGCCGACCTTGTGGTGGCCGCTGCCAAATCGGCGGATTCGGCCGCCTCCGGGAGCACGCCATGATGACATCCACCACACGCCGAACCGGGGAGGACCACAACCCGTGGTGGCTGGTCATCGACCCGGCCCTGATCCTGTCGACACTGGCTGTGGCTGCCATCGGGGTGGTGCTCGTCTACTCGGCGACCCGGGGCCCCGCCGACGGGCTCATACCAGCCAACCGCACGTTCATGGAGCGTCAGATCTTCTTCGCCATGTTGGGCGGAATCCTGGCGGTGATCGCCGCGTTGATCGATGTGCGGCGTCTGCGTTCGCTGATCCCGACCGGATACGTCGGGTTGATCGTTCTCCTGCTGGCGGTCCTGAGACTCGGAGCGAAGGTGAGCGGAGCCCGTGCGTGGTTCCAGTTCGGAGGGTTCACTTTTCAGCCTTCGGAGCCGGGCAAGATCATTCTCATTCTTCTTCTGGCCCATGTGTTGGCCAACAAGTCCATCTCGGTGGCTCGCTTGGCCGCCGGGTTGGGGGCGGCTCTCCTACCCATCGTGTTGATTCTCAAGCAACCGGATCTCGGCACGGTGCTTGTCTACCTGGCCGTGGTCGCCACAGTGGTTGTGGCAAGCAATGTGCCCACCCGGGTGATTTTCCTACTGGCGATAGTTGCTCTCACCGGCGTGGTCGGAATCATGCAGTCATCGGTCCTGGCCAGCTACCAGGAGGCGAGGCTCACCGTGTTTCTTCTCGATGATGCCCAGCTGGCCAAGCTTGACCCGGGCGTGGCCAGATTCGCCTACAACGCCAAGCAGTCGCAGGTGGCGATCGGAAACGGTGGCCTGACCGGACAAGGGCTCTTCAAGGGCACCCAGACCAGTTCCAATCTCGTCCCGGCGCAGCAAACCGACTTCATCTTCTCGGTGGCGGGGGAGGAACTGGGCTTCAGGGGTGCGGGTGCAATCCTGCTGCTCTATCTGATCATCGTGTTTCGAGTCTGGCGTACGGCCGTTCGCGCCTCCGACCCGTTCGACCGCCTGCTGAGCATCGGTGTCGTGGCGATGCTGATGTTCCAGATATTCCAGAGCGTGGGGATGACCACCGGAATCATGCCGGTCACCGGTATCCCTCTGCCATTCATGTCATATGGCGGTTCATCGATGATCACCTCAATGGTGGCCATCGGATTGGTGCTCGGGGTTCACCGACGGCGCTACAACTACGTTGAGAGCTGAGTGGCTTGGTGGCGGTTCACCAGTCCACCAGTGCCCAGCGGTAGCCTCATTGCATGGAATCCGTCTGGACGCGCTTGGAGAGCCTTCTGCCCCACGTGCAGAAGCCGGCGCGCTACATAGGTTGTGAGGACGGCTCACAACACCCGGTCCACGGATCCGACAGGGTGAGTTGGCTGCTCACCTATCCCGACACCTACGAGGTGGGTCTCCCCAATCAGGGGCTCCAGATCCTCTACGAGATTCTCAATGAGCGACCCGATGCCGTGGCCGAGAGGTCCTACGCCCCATGGTCGGATCTCGAGGCCCTCATGCGGAGCGAGGGTCTACCGCTGTTCTCGGTCGACAACCATCTGGCGGCCACCGATTTCGATCTGATCGCATTCAATCTCAGCGCCGAGCTCGTCTACACCAATGTGTTGAATTGCGTCGACCTGGCTGGTGTCGCGGTTCGCTCCGCAAACCGAAACGATTCCGACCCGCTCATCGCGATCGGTGGTCACTGCACGTTCAACCCCGAGCCGCTGGCCGACTTTGTCGACCTGGTGGTGCTCGGCGATGGTGAGGAAGTGGTCGGTGAGATCACCGAGGTGGTCGCTGAGTGGAAACGCAACGGAAAGGGCCCGGGCACGCGTGAGGGCGTGCTGCGTACGTTGGCCTCGGTCCCGGGTGTCTACATCCCGTCGCTCTACGAGGTGAGCTACGACGGCGCGGCCATCGCGGAGGTGTCCCCGAAATACAGCGACGTTCCCGAGCGGGTCGAGAAGCGAACCATTGCCGATCTGGGCGAATGGCCCTATCCGAAATCGCAACTGGTGCCCCTCACCGAAGTCGTCCACGATCGACTCAATGTCGAGGTGTTCCGGGGCTGCACCCGGGGATGCCGATTCTGTCAGGCCGGCATGATCACCCGCCCGGTGCGGGAACGACCGGCTGAGCAGGTCAAGTCGATGATCACCGGTGGGTTGAGGCGCACCGGCTACGACGAGGTGTCGCTGACCTCGCTGTCCACCGCGGATTTCAGCGGAATAGATCAGGTGATTCGCGACACGGTGTCGGAGCCCGGTTGTGACCAGGTGTCGGTGGCACTGCCCAGCCTCCGGGTCGATGCGTTCACCGTTGGGATCGCCGCCCAGATCCAGCGGGCGCGCCGCACGGGGCTCACATTCGCCCCCGAAGCCGGTTCTTGGCGTCTGCGTCAGGTAATCAACAAGTTGATCAGCGAGGACGACCTGTTCGAGGCCGTCGAGTCCGCTTACTCGCAGGGTTGGCGACGAGTGAAGCTCTACTTCCTCACCGGTCTGCCCACCGAGACCGACCCCGACACTCTCGGAATCGCCGACCTGGCCCAGCGATGCGCCGAGATCGGGCGTGCCCACAACCGATCGGCATCGGTCACCGTGTCGGTGGGCGGGTTCGTTCCCAAGTCGAACACCCCGTTTCAGTGGTTCGGTCAGAACACCAGCGCCGAGCTCGGTCGAAAGATCGGGTTGCTGCGAGACGCCACCCGCCGTAATCGGGCCGTGCAGCTCAAGTGGCACGACCCGAAGGCCACGCTCATCGAGGGCATCGCCAGCCGCGGAGATCGACGAATCGGTGCCGCGATCGAGTACGTGTGGCGCCATGGGGGAGTGTTCCAGGAGTGGTCCGAGCACTTCAACCACGATCTCTGGCTGGAGGCCATGGCGGCCTGCGGCCTCGATATCGATTGGTATGTCCACCGCCACCGCACCGAGCAGGAGGTCCTTCCGTGGGACCACCTCTCAGCCGGCCTCCACAAGGACTTCCTCTGGCAGGACTGGCGAGATGCCCTCGACCAGGTGGGGCTCGAAGACTGCCGCTGGACACCTTGCTACGACTGTGGCGCGTGCACCGGCTACGGCATTGAACACGTCGTGGCCTCGTCCACCCCTCCGGCCGGTGGCAGCCAGGGCACCGGGGTCCGACAGTCGCCGGAGCCTCTCCTCCCGGCGACACTTCAAGTCCGGGCGGCCGCGGCGGTGTCGTCCACATGAGAATCCGACTCAAGTTTTCCAAGTTCGGCAAGGTCAGGTTCACCTCACACCGCGATGTGGCTCGCATGTGGGAACGGGCCGTCCGCCGCTCGGGCCTGCCGATGGCCTACAGCGAGGGGTTCAACCCGCGGCCCCGACTGTCGTTCGGGCTGGCGCTTTCGACCTGCCACGAATCGCAGTCCGAATACCTCGACATTGACATAGATCCCGAACGTGCCGACCAGATGGATATGGCGGAGCTTCTGTCGACTCTCACCCAACATCTTCCCGATGGGCTTGCGGCCATCGGGGCAGAAGTAATCACTCGCAAGACTCCGTCCCTTCAGCAGGCGGTCACAAGCTGCACTTGGCAGATAGACGTGACCGATACTGATGAGGAGACAGCGGCCGGGGCCGCGGCCCGTGCCCTTGCCGCCGATGAGCTCGTCGTGACCCGTCAGCGCAAGGGCAAGGAAGTCACCGACGACCTTCGCCCACAGTTGATCGGCATCGACATCATCGGGCCCACCGAAGACGGTGTTCGCATTGTGGCCGAGCTCGGCACCAAGCCGAGATCCATCCGCCCGAGCGAGCTTCTATCCGTGTTCGAACCGCCCCTTCGGGAGCGGAGAGTCACCCGACTCAATCAATGGATCACCGACGACCTCGGCGAACGACGCGAACCAATCGCGTGCCGATCCGAGGCGTCCGCAGCCGTGGGGGCCACGTGAGCGCTCACCGCCGGCTGCCCGAACGTAAGGAACTCCAACATGGCCGAAGATATGGCCGAAAACAACAACGCTCTGTCGAGCGGCGCGGCACCATCCGACAAGACGGCGTCAAGAACGACAACCCAATCTTCCTCCACGGGAGACCAGAGCCCGCCTAGCACCCCCAAGATCGGCGATTCGCGGCCCGCTCCGGCTTCTGGTGCCTCCGACGCCAAACAGGGCCAGGGCGGGGGCGGTGAGTCGTCGTCCAAGAAGCGACGCCGTCGCCGTGGTGGACGAGGCCGCGGCGGTTCCGGTGGCCAGGCCGGTCAGGGCAACCAGAAGAGTCAGGGTGGCCAGAAGGATCAAGGCAACCAAAAGGCCCACGGCAAGAGTCGCCAGCAGCAGTCCAACGGCGGCCGCCGAGGAGGAAAGCAACGCAAGCCCCCCACGCCGGTTGAGGCCACAATTGGAGGCGACGCTGTCGAACTCGACGAAAAGACCCTCAAGCGTCGACGCGGCCGTACCCGTAATGGGAAGGCGGTTGGCCGTTACATGATGGCGGTGTCGGTCGGCGAGAAGTCGACGCAGATCGCCGTTCTCGAGGGTCGCAAGCTGGTTGAGCACTACGTGTCGCTTCCGTCCGACGACGTCACCCAGATTCACGGCAACATCTACCTCGGCCGTGTGCAAAACGTGTTGCCGGGCATGGAAGCGGCTTTCGTCGATATTGCAACGCCCAAGAATGCTGTCCTCTACCGCGGTGATGTCCACTACGACCCTGATGATGTCGACGGGGGCCGGGCCGAGCAGCCGAGGATCGAGGACATTCTCAAGGCCAAGCAGTCGATTCTCTGCCAGGTCACCAAGAATCCGATAGCCCACAAGGGTGCCCGCCTGACCCAGGAGGTGTCACTGCCGGGCCGGTTCGTCGTGTTGGTGCCCAACAGCACCACCTACGGAATTTCCAAGCGCTTGCCCGACAGGGAGCGCCGCCGTCTTCGTCAGATACTCGACAAGGCCAAGCCCTCGAAACACGGGGTGATCGTGCGCACGGCCGCAGAAAACGTGACCGCCGAGGAGATCTCGAGGGACGTGCAGCGACTGGTTGCCGAGTGGGACGAGATCGAGGCCCTGGCCAAGCGGACCAAGGCGCCGGCTCTGCTCTACCGCGAGCCCGAAGCGGCGGTGAGGGTGATCCGCGAGGAGTTCAACAAGGACTACCGGGGAGTGGTGATAGACGATCGGCGGCTCTACGAGGAAATTCGCGACTACGTCGGCAGTATCACCCCGGCGTTGGCGGATCGTGTCGAGTTCCATGATCCCGCGACGGAATCGTTGTCCCTGTTCGAACGTCACCACATCGAGGAACAGCTCCGCAAGGCCCTCGACCGCAAGGTGTGGCTGCCATCGGGTGGTTCACTCATCATCGAGACCACCGAGGCGCTCACGGTGATCGACGTGAACACCGGCAAGAACGTTGGCAAGTCGAGCCTCGAGGAGACGGTGTTCCGCAACAATCTCGAGGCCGCCGAGGAAGTGGCCCATCAGCTGCGGCTTCGAGACATTGGCGGCATCATCGTGATCGACTTCGTCGACATGGAGATCGCCAAGAATCGCGATGAGGTCACCAAGACATTCCGGGCTGCCCTGGCCCGCGACAAGACCCGTACCCAGGTGTTCGAGATCTCGGAGTTGGGCTTGGTGGAGATGACCCGCAAGCGAATCGGGCAGGGCCTCTTGGAGACGGTTTCCGACGTCTGTCCGACATGCAGTGGCACCGGACACGTCATCATCGAGGATCTGATCGGATGAGGTGCCCAACCACGCTTGTTTCGGTGGTTCCCCCGGTCGAACCCGCTAGCCTCCCATGTCTATGTACGCAGTAGTCAAGACAGGCGGTAAGCAATACCGCGTGGAGCAGGGCCAGACACTCGACGTCGAGCGTCTGGGTGAGCCCGGCACCGAAGTATCGCTGAAGCCAGTGCTCATCGTCGATGGCGACACCGTTGTCGCGTCTCCCGGCGACTTGTCGTCGGCCTCGGTCACCGCCCGGGTGATCGAAGAGGTCAGGGGCGTCAAGATCAACGGGTTCCTCTACAAGAACAAGAGCAACAACCGTAAGCGGTGGGGCCATCGTCAGACCTTGGCTCGTATCGAGATCACCGACATCAAGAAGGGCTGACCTGCCATGTCAAAGACAAAGGGCGGCGGCTCCACACGCAACGGTCGCGATTCCAATTCCCAGCGCCTCGGTGTGAAGGTGTTCGACGGCGGCCAGGTTCTGGCCGGTTCGATCATCGTGCGTCAGCGCGGCACCCGGATCCATCCCGGCAACAATGTCATGAAGGGTGGTGACGACACCTTGTTCGCGACCTCCGACGGCGTGGTGAAGTTCGGCAGCCGCCGCGGTCGCAAGCTCGTCGACGTTCTGCCGGTCTGAAACCGACCCGCTTTCGGGTGGTCAGCGGCATTTGCCAAATCACACGTCGAC
>CAZDYO010000025.1:0-13136 GCA_964509555.1 uncultured Acidimicrobiales bacterium | reverse complement strand
GTCGTCGACGATCTTGACGTCGGTGTGGAAGAACGCCTTGCCGGTGGAGCCCGCATGGCTGATCGAGTCCTCCGGTGAGATCAGGCACGCGGGACCGCCGGTCTCGGTGAGGCCGTAGACCTGATGGATCTCGATGCCCATCGCCGAGTACTTCTCGATCAGGGCCACCGGCACCGGGGCGGCGCCGCTCATGATCCAGCGCAGTGTCGAGATGTCGTGGGTTTCGGCATCGAACGTGAGCAGCATGAAGTTGAGCATCGCCGGCACCGCCAGGGTGACCGTGATCTTCTCATCACGGAACACCTCCCAGATCTTGGTGGGGTCGAAGTCGCGCATGATCACCGCGGTGCCGCCCTTGTGGAAGATGCTCATCAGCGGGTTGAGTGCACCCACGTGGAATAGCGGCAGGCTGATCACGTAGCGGTCGCCGTATCTCACATCGGCGGTGGCGTTGGCGGTGATCACCGACCAGATCGCGGTGTCGTGGCTGTGCATCACGCCCTTGGGTAGGCCGGTGGTGCCCGAGGTGTACATGATGAACATCAGGTCGGACCCCGACGCCGCGCACTCGGGTTCATCGGCCGATGCACGGGCCAGTAGGTCGTCGTAGCCGATCGCGAATTCGGGCCGTTCGGCCACGTCACCCACATGGATCCAATGGGTGATCTGGGTGCCGTCGGAGCCCCGGGAGTGGAGCTCGGAGACGACCTCGTTGAACGCCGAGTCGAACACGATGGTCTGGGCGCCGCTGTCGGTGAGAATGAACGAGAGCTCGTCGGCCACCAGCCGCCAGTTGAGGGCCACGATCACGCCGCCGATCTTGGCGCTGCCGAAGAAGGTCTCGATGAACTCGGGGCCGTTCATCAACAGGGTGGCCACACGGTCGCCCTTGGCCACGCCCGCTGAGGTGAGACCGTTGGCCAGCCGATTGCAGCGTTCGTTGAGCTCGGGGTATGTGAAGCGCCGGCCGCTGGCCACATCGACCACTGCTTCCATGTCGGGGTTGAGCAACGCACGCTTGGTCACGAACAGACCGAGGTTGTTCTTCATGGTTCACCTTGTGTGGGAATCGGGGGACGCGGCGGGGCCGCAGGAAGGTCGCATGATAGATCGTCCGGAGACACACAGTTGTGGCAGTCAGTGTGTCAGTTGTATGTTGCGGTCAGTACGACCAGAGGGGGAGACATGTCCGGTGATCAGGTGATGCGTGACTACGCCGCCAACCTCCCGGTGCCGGAGTTCACCGACACTGCGTTCACCAAGCCGCCGCCGTTGGCCAAGGCCCGCGTCGCCATCGTCACGTCGGCCGCACTCCATCGCTCCGGCGATGACGGTTTCACCCAGGGCGACACCAGTTACCGCAGCTTCCCCAGCGATGCCCGCGATCTGGTGATGGGTCACTGGAGCCCAAATTTCGACCGCTCCGGATTCGCCATCGACCTCAACGTCGTCTACCCGATCGACCGGCTGAACGAGCTCGCACAGAGCGGCGTAATTGGCAGCGTGGCCGCCAATCATCTGGCGTTCGCCGGTAACCAGCCCGACGACGTGGCCACCATCAGGCTCGACTCAGGCCCGGCCGCCGCCAAAGCTCTCCTCGACGACGGCGTCGACGTGGTCGTGCTCACACCTGTTTGACCTCTCTGCACGCGTACCGTGAGTACGCTCGCCCATGTGTTCGAGGCCCGGGGGCTCGCCACCGTCGTGTTGGCCTCCATGCGTCCGGTCGTCGAGAAGATGCATCCGCCCCGCGCCCTCTACTGCGAGTTCCCGCTGGGCCGACCCCTCGGCCGGCCCTCCGACGCCGAGTTCCAACACGACGTGCTCGCCCGCGCGTTCGCACTGCTCGACGCCCGAGAGGGGCCGGTTCTGGTCGACCATCCGGTGATCATCGAGGAATCCTCCGAGGCACTGGCCTGCGCGATGCCACCCCGCTTCGACCCGTCGCTGCCGGCGTGTGTCGACGAGGCCAACGGTTTGCGTCGGGCCTACGACCGCGAGTTGGCGGCGCGTGGTGTGAGCTCGGTGGGTCGGGCGGTCGACGCCGACGGGGTGCCCGCCGCCCTCGGGTTGCTGCAGCAGATCGCCGATGGTGCCGACTGGAAGAGCGTTGATCTTCCCGGTGGCAACACCATCGCGCTGGTCCACGACATCCGCACCTACTACGAGGAAGCCTCCATCCAACTGGCCGACGGTCCCGCCCCGGGGGGTCGTGCCGCGGAGGCATGGTTCTACGAGCAAACCGAAGCCGGCAGGACCGTCCTTGCTGCTCGAAGCGCCATCAAGGAAGCAGGAGCAGCTTTTCCGATTTGGTTCTACATGGCACCGGGGCATCGGTGACCATCGCCGTCGATGGTCGCCATGCCCGCCGCGACGCCAACCGCGACAAGGTGGTCGATGCGCTTCTCGACCTATTCCGGGAGGGCGAACTGGCACCTTCAGCGGCCCAGGTGGCCGAGCGCTCAGGGGTGTCCCATCGCAGCGTTTTCAGATACTTCGAAGACCTTGATCAACTCTGCCGCGTGTCGATCGAACGCCACGCGGCCTCGGTCGCCCACCTCCTCGTAATCGACGATCTCGGAAAGGGATCGCTCGCCGAACGCATAGACGCGATGATCGATGCCCGTCTCGAGCTTTACGACGCCGTGGCCCCCATCGTGCGGGTCACCAGGGTCCGGGCACCATTCCAACCCCTTCTCGAGGAACGCCTGGCCGCCGACCGCGCCCGACTCGACCGGCAGGTGAACCAACAGTTCGTCGACGAGCTTTCCCAACTGGATCAGCATGAGCGAAATGCGATCTCACGCGCCATTCAGACCATGTGCTCGCTCGACTCGGTCGAACTGCTCCGACACTCCAACCAACTGAGTCGGGCCGAAACGGCTGAGGTCCTGAGGACCACGCTCGGCCGACTGCTCACCCCAACCAGAGGCGCCGTATGACCACCACCCCCAAGCCCGATGTGATCCTCATTCTCACCGACGAGGAACGCGCCGCACCGAGCTACGAGAACCCAGAGATCACCGCGTGGCGAAACGAGCACCTCACCGGCCGGCGCTGGTTCACGGACAACGGCATCGATTTCCGTCGGCATTACGTGGCGTCGCTGGCCTGCGTGCCCAGCCGGCCCTGCCTGCTCACCGGCCAGTACCCCGATGTCCACGGCGTCAGCCAAACCGACGGCTTGGGCAAGCTGGCCACCGACACTCGAATGAGATGGCTCCGACCCAACGAGGTGCCCACCATGGGTCACTGGTTCAGGGCCGCCGGTTACGACACCCACTACGACGGAAAGTGGCATGTGAGCCACGCCGACCTGGTGGTCGACGGCAAGGTGATCCCCACCAACACCGCCACCGGCGCTCCGATCCCCTCGGCCGTTCAGGCCTACCTCGACGCCGACCCGCTCGACGATTTCGGTTTCAGTGGATGGGTTGGTCCCGAACCCCACGGGGCATGGGTCGGCAACTCCGGATACATCCGTGATCCGCTGATCGCCGATCGGGTCGTGGCCTGGCTTGAGGACCGTTACCGCCGTCGGGCCGAGGGCGACCCCGATGCGCTGCGGCCGTTCCTGCTGGTGTGCTCGTTCGTCAACCCCCACGACATCGTCTTGTGGCCGTTGTTCATGCGCGGCCGCATGTCGGTGACGCCGTCGCTGGCATCTCCCCCTGCTGTGCCTCCCTCACCCACCGATGGGGAAGACCTCTCAACCAAGCCCAACACCCAGGCCGCGTACCGCGACGCCTACTACAGCGGATACGGCCCGGCCAAGCTGATTCGGCGGGCCTACGAGAACAACCTTGATGACTACCGCCGGCTCTACCACCGCCTGCATCACGATGTCGACGGCCCCATCGATCGGGTGCGGCGAACGGTCACCGACGGAGGCAGCGACGAAGCCGTCCTGGTGCTCAGCTCCGACCACGGCGACCTGCTCGGTTCCCATGGCGGCCTCCACCAGAAGTGGTTCCAGGTGTACGACGAGGCCACGCGCGTGCCGTTCCGGGTCGCTCGCATCGGAAACCGGGCCACCAGTGCGGCGGTCGTCGATTCGTTGCCCACCAGCCACGTGGATCTTCTGCCGACGCTGCTCGGGCTGGCCGACATCGACCGCGATGCAATCGCGTCCGAGCTGTCGAAGACCCACACCGAGAATCATCCACTGCCGGGACGGGATCTCACCGAGCTGATCGACGATCCGGCCTCCGGGGAGCCCGGCCGACCGGTCTACCTCATGACCCGGGACAACATGCTCGAAGGTGACGGGTCGGCGTCGGCAATCCTGAGGGCCCGGGGCCGCACCGAGGCGCCCTACCCGCTGCAGATCAAGGTGCTTCCCCACGCCCCGACCAACGTGGAGGCGGTCGTGGGTGTGGTGCCGGTCGAGGTCGACCCGGCCGGCCACACCTGGAAACTCGCCCGAACTTTCGATGATCCCGCCACCTGGACCGAACCGGGCCGTAGGACACTCTCGGCCCGAACCCCGAAGGGGCCGGTGTACCGCACGGTACCGATCCCCGATCAGTGGGAGCTCTACGACCTTGATGACGACCCGGTCGAGGCCATCAACCGTTGCGACGATCCGGTGGCAGCAACGGTCCGGGGGCATCTCGAGGCCGAGCTGGTTCGTTGCCGTTCCGAACAGGTACCGACGCGCAACGATCCTTGGCCGTGGGAGTCACGCCCCGAGGCCGCGTCGGTGGCCGCCAAGTCGCCGCCGCGACCGGCACGCGCGCTGCGGCGCCTCGCCCAACGCCTCGGGCTGCATCCCGACGACCCGATCACCACAGGCATCCGTTTGGACGGCTGTCGAGCCCTGGTTGTGGCCACCAACCACGGCACCCTCGACATCGGCAAGCCCACCGGTGTGTTCGCATCCGAGTTCACAGCTCCCTACTACACGTTCCTCGATGCCGGCATGGAAGTCGACATGGCCTCACCGCTCGGTGGAGACATTCCCGTCGACCCGTTGAGCCTCAAGCCGGTTCTACGATGTGTCCACGACGACCGCTTTCTCGCCGACCCCGAACTGCGGGCCAAGGTGTCCGACTCGTTGTGCCTCGGCCTCATCGACATCACCGACTACGACATCGTCTTCTTCGCCGGTGGATGGGGGGCGGCGTTCGATCTCGGAACCTCGGAGGTGGTCGGAGACAAGGTCACCCAGGCCGCGGCCGCGGGCGTGGTGCTCGGGGGAGTGTGCCATGGCCCACTCGGTCTGCTGAAGGCCACGAACACCGACGGCGAACCCTTCGTGAAGGGGCGGCGTCTCACCGCGGTCACCGACAAGCAGATCCGCGAGCTCGGCATCTCAGCCACCCCCCAACACCCTGAGACCGAGCTACGCAAGGTGGGGGCCCTGTTCGAGTCGAAGTCGAGGCGCCGTGACTTCCTCGCCAATCATGTGGTGGCCGACGGCGACCTCATAACCGGGCAGAACCAGAACGCCGGACCGATGGTGGCCCGCATGATGATGGAACGGGTGCTGGCGAAGTCAGCCGAGGGCACGAAGGCGAGCTGACGTGGAGGTCGTTTTGCTCGGCACCGGAAACCCGCTGCCCGACCCGCTCCGAGCCGGACCGTCCACCCTGGTCAGGTCGGGTGAGTCACAGATCCTGATCGACGCCGGCCGGGCCTGCACGATGCGTCTCGTAGAAGCCGGGTCGTTGCCGGTGCTCTTGTCAGGGGTGTTGATCACCCATCTCCACAGCGATCACCTCACCGACCTCAATGACGTGATCACCACCCACTGGGTGATGACACCGACCCCGTCGCCGCTGCGCATATGGGGTCCGGTCGGCATCGCCGACTTCGTTCGTCACACACTCGCCGCGCTCGCCCCCGACGTGGGTTACCGGCTGGCCCATCACCAAGATCTCACGTGGGAGCCGATGGTCGAGGTGGTGGAGGTCGGAGACGGTGACGAGATCAGAGTCGGCGAGTTCATGGTGTCGGTCCACTCGACCGACCATGCTCCGGTCGAGCCGTCGGTCGGCTACCGCCTCGAACATCACGACAGGGTGGTCGCGTTGGCCGGCGACACGGTCCCGTGCCCGGGCCTCGACCGGCTGTGCAACCGGGCCGACGTCTACGTGCAGACCGTGATCCGTGACGACCTGGTTCGCCTCGTTCCCAACACTCGGTTTCGGGACATCATCGACTACCACTCCACCGTGAAGCAGGCAGCGGCCACCGCCCAGCGCAATGGGGTGCGGATTCTCGTGATGACCCACATGGTTCCCGGCGTTTCGTCGAACGACCACCATGAATGGTCCGCCATCGCAGCCCAACATTTCGACGGCGAGACAGTGATCGGCGACGACCTGACGACCATCACCATCTGAACGCAGATGTAGGGTCCCCCGGATGCAGATTCACGACACGACACCGGTGTTGGTCGGCGCCGCCGCCGTGGGCCAGAGATTCGGGGAGCCCGGGGCCGGCCTCGACGAGATGGAGATTGTTGTCGAGGCGGCCCGCAGGGCAATCATCGACAGTGGCACACGGTCGCTGGCCGGCCATGTCGGCTGGGTGGGATCCACCCGCGGGCTCACCCGCGCCCATGACGTGTCGCGGTTCGTGGCCGATTCCGTTTGCCCCGGGGCCCACACCGTGTCGGCACTCCTCGGGGTCCCCCAGCAGACCCTGCTCAACATGGCATTCGAGGAGGTTCTGAGCGGGCGCACGGGGGCCGCGATCGTGTGCGGTGGCGAAGCCAAGTGGAGAACCGATCTCGCTCGTCGCTCCGGCGTGGAACTCGAGCCGCTCAACACGCCGGAATTGCTGGCCGAGGAACGAATCGAGGCTTCGCTCAAGATGATGGCCCGGCCGGAGGTCAAGATCGGAGCGGTCGATGCCGTCCAGCAATACGCGATGATCGACAACGCCCGCCGTGTGGCCAACGGCTGGTCGATCCCGGAGCACCTCGATGACATCGCCGAGCTGTGGTACGGGTTCAACGTGGTGGCGCGGTCGAATCCGCTCGCGGCCTTTCCGGAGGAACGCGACCGGGCGCAGATCCGAGATCCCGGGCCCGGCAACCGGCTGTTGTCGTTCCCCTACAACAAGTGGCACGTGAGCCAATGGTCGGTCGACCAGTCCGCCGCGCTGGTGATCTGCTCGGTGGGTGTGGCCAGCGAGTGTGGGATACCACGGGACCGTTGGGTGTTCCCCCACGTCGGGGTCGAGTCGAGCCATTCGATATCCCTCTCGCGACGTCGTCGCCTGCATGGATGGCCGGCGATGAAGGTGCTGGGCGACGCCGCACGCCGACGCATCGGACGCGACCTCGCTGATGTCGATCACATCGAGCTCTACAGCTGCTTCCCGGCCGCGGTCCGTGCCCAGCAGGCCGAGTTGGGTCTGCCACCCGATCGCGTGCCGACCATCACCGGCGGAATGTCATTCGCCGGCGGACCATTCAACAACTTCTCGTACCAAGCCACGGTGGCCATGATCCAACGGCTGCGGTCCGACCCGGGTACTTTCGGAGCGGTCACCACGGTGAGCGGACTACTCACGAAGCCCGGTCTCGCGGTGTGGAGCACCAAACCACCCGATGGACCACCCATGATCGCCGGCATGGCATCGGAGGTGAATTCGACCACCGATGAGATGCCCCTCAATGAGGAAGCAAACGGCACCGGAACCGTGGTCACCTACACGTCGGTGGCCCACCGCGGCGAACCGGTGCGGGTGGCGGCGATTGTCGATCTCGACAGCGGTGCCAGAGCAGTTGCTGCTGTCAACGACGCCTCACTGGCTGCTTCGGTGATGGCCCAGGAATTCATAGGCACCCGGGTGAGGGTGCGAGGTTGGGATCTGCTGGTCTGAGTCGTCGGGGGAGCCTTCAACCCTGCAGATGGGGGATGATCCGGTCGAGGATCTCGTTGAGCAGTTCGGTGGACGTGGCGAAGTTGAGGCGGATGTGGTCGGGGCCCCCGGTGCCGAACTCGGCTCCGTCCTGGACGGCCACGCGCGCTTCGGTGAGGAGTCGTTCGGCCGGGTTGTCGCCGAGCCCGCATCGGCCCACGTCAATCCAGGCCAGGAAGGTGGCCTCCGGTGGATGGAATCTCACCAGCGGCGCCTCGCCGGCCAGCCTGTCGATGAGCACCTGCCTCATTGCGGTGAGGTGGGACATCAGGCCGTCGACCCACGTGTCGCCGGACTCCCACGCAGCGATGGTCGTGTCGGCACCGAAACGGTTGACCTGCCCCAGAAGCATTCGGGGGTGGGCGCTACGGATCAGTTCCTTGAGCGCGTGGGTTCCGCAGATCAGCACGCTGCTGCGCAGACCCGAGATGGCGAAGGTCTTGGCCGCCGAGGTCGAGACCACCACACGATCGGCGGCGCCCTCAGCGGTGAGCATGGACCGGTGTTGGGCACCCGGATACACCAGATCGTGATGGATCTCATCGGAGACGATCATCACGTCGTGGGCCGCGGCCACCGAGACCACCCGGTCCATCGTCGCCCGGTCCATCACCCGGCCGGTTGGGTTGTGTGGATGGCTCAACAACATCACGGTGATGCTCGGGTCGAGGTCGAGGATCCGTTCGAGATCGGCGACCACGAACTCCCATCCCTGCTCACCGCGTCGAAGCGGCCACTCGACCTGGCGTCTTCCCGCAGACGGCGCCACGTCGAAGAACGGGTAGTAGACCGGGGTGGTGACGAGCACGCCGTCGCCCGGTTCGCTGAGGGCGGTGACCGCCACCTCAACACCTTGCATCACATCGACCATGGGGATCACACATCTGGGGTCGATGGTCCAGCCGTGGCGGCGTTGAAGCCATCCCGCGCAGGCGTCGGTGAGTCGGTGCTCATTCCCGGTGTAGCCGAACAGAGCCGAGTCGGCCACGGCATGTGCCGCGGCGACGATCTCCGGCAGCGGAGAGAAATCGGTCTCGGCGACCCACGCGGGAATCACGTCGGCGTCGTACCTGTTCCACTTGACGCCGCCTGCGGCCCGGCGCGCCGCCGGATCGACGGCTGGATCGAATGTGCTCTGACTCAATGCGACCTCCGGTGCGTGGTTCGAGCACCGTAGACCCAAATGTCAGGGCATCCCGAGTTCGGAAATTCGGTTCATCACACGCCCCCGCTCGGCACCGATCGTGGTGGTTTCGCCGTGGCCGGTATGGACGACTGTGGAGTCGGGCAGCGTAAGGAGACGGTCTCGAATGGAACGCAGAATCGTGGGTTCGTCGCTGAAGGATCTACCCGTGGCCCCGGGCCCTCCACAAAAGAGGGTGTCGCCCGACACCAGTCGAGCGGAAGCTGAATCGTGGAAGCAGCAACAGCCCGGGGAGTGGCCGGGGGTGTGGATGACGGCGAGTTCATGGCCAGCCACCTTCATCAGAGAACCGGGAACGATCGCGGCATCCGGGGAGGCGTCAGGGTGAACGACGTCCCACAACATCCGATCGGCCGGGTGGAGCAGAATCGGCGCATCGACTGCGGCGCGGAGCGCAACCGCGGCGTTGATGTGATCGTTGTGGCCGTGGGTGCACACGACCGCGTTGACCTGCCGACCGGCGACCGCGTCGACGATCGGTTGGTGGTCGTGGGCCGCATCGAATATCACCACCTCGCGGTCGTCGCCGATCAGCCAGATGTTGTTGGTGACCTCCCACTCGCCGCCGTCGAGAGCGAACACCCCGTTGGTGGTGACAAGTTCGATGGGCATCAGAGCTCGACCACCGACCTGAGCACTTCTCCGCGCTCCATCTTGTGGAACGCGTCCTCCACATCTTCGAGCGAGATCAGCTCGGAAACGAAGCCATCGAGATCAAGCCTGCCCTGCTTGTAGAGGTCGATGAGCATCGGGAAATCGCGGGAGGGAAGACAGTCTCCGTACCAGCTCGACTTCAGCGAACCACCCCGTCCGAACACTTCGAGGAACGGCAACTCGATGGTCATGTCGGGTCGGGGCACACCCACCAACACCACCGTGCCGGCGAGGTCACGGGCTTCGAAGCACTGGCGGTAGACCTCCGGCAGTCCGATGGCGTCGATGGCGACATCGACACCGTTGCCGGCGGTGAGCCCCCGGATGGCTTCGACCGGATCCGTGCTGGCCGAGTTGATGGTGTGGGTGGCACCGAACTGTTTGGCCCATTCGAGCTTCTTGTCGTCGATGTCGACGGCGATGATCGTGGACGCGCCCGCGAGTTGGGCGCCCGCGATGGCGGCGTTGCCGACCCCGCCGCAGCCGAACACGGCAACGCTGTCGCCACGGCCGACTTCTCCGGTGTTCATTGCTGCCCCGAGCCCCGCCATCACGCCGCATCCGAGCAGACCGGCGGCCGCGGGTGATGCCGTGGGGTCAACCTTGGTGCACTGGCCGGCGTGAACGAGGGTCTTGTCGGCGAAGGCGCCAATGCCGAGGGCAGGCGAGAGTTCGGTGCCGTCGGTGAGGGTCATCTTCTGGGTGGCGTTGTGGGTGTTGAAGCAGTATTGCGGTTTGCCCTTGCGGCACGAGCGGCACTGGCCACACACTGCCCGCCAGTTGAGGATCACGAAATCGCCGGGAGCCACGTCGGTGACACCCTCACCAACAGTCTCCACGAGGCCGGCAGCCTCGTGGCCGAGAAGGAATGGGAACTCGTCGGAGATACCTCCCTCCCGGTAGTGAAGGTCGGTGTGGCACACGCCGCATGCCTGGATGTCGACGACAACCTCACCGGGCCCCGGATCGGGGATGATGATCTCTTCGATGGTGACGGGTGCGCCCACACTGCGGGCGATCACTCCTCTGACGGTCTGTGACACGACGACTCCTTCGCTTCGGGGCTTCATACTGGCATCTCGGGGTCAGGAGAGGACGACGGAAGGGTCGGGGACCAGATCCCGGGCCAACCATTGGAACGCCCGCCAGCCGATGTCGGCTGCCCCGAGCGAGTCGGCCACCTGACGGGCGGCCTCGTCGCTCACCGGTTTCGGGTCGACGGCCTTCACGTGAACCTCGGCCACACGCTCCGAAAGCACGAACAACCCGACGGCCTCACCCGGGGAGCGGCCACCGGTGAGCATCCCGTGGTTGCGAAGGATGCAGAGGCTCGTGTCTCCCATGGCCGCGGCGATGGCCTCGCCGCCGGCGAGAGTGGCAACTTCAAGATCCTCGCCCCGGTAGATCGACTGGTTGAACACGAACACGCATGATTCCTGGCTGATGGGCAGGAACGGTGTGACGTTGGCCGACCAAGGGGTGCCGAACTGCGTGTGGGTGTGGGCCGCCGACACCAGATCAGGACGAGCGTTGAGCACGGGCCAGTGGATGTTGTGAGCCGCCTGGTTGATGCCTCCGGTGCCTGGTCCCTCGACCACCCTCCCGTCGGGGCCGACAAGAACCAGATTGTGGACGGTGGCCGACCAGAACGGGATGCCGTGGGCCAGCACCCAGAAATGATCCGGGCGCTCGGGGTCACGCGCCGAAATGTGGCCGTCGCCGAGTTGGCCCCAACGCATCTTGGAAAAGATGCGGTATCCGATGGCCACCTCCCACTTGAGTTGGCGCCGTAGCCGCGTCGGATCATCGATCACCGGCATTTGGGCGTGGTATTCGAGAGTCGGATAGGAGAGGAGTCCGTCGCGGTCGGCCAGATAGTCGTCGAAGGTCAGGTGATTCACCGATTCCAGGATCTCGTCTAAGTGTTCGTGGAGCACCCTGTTGGGTGGATCAAGGCCGGTGATGATCGCCATGCCGGTGGGGGCCACGTCGACGGCTTGAATGGTGAGATCCGGTCGGAATCGGCGCAGTGCCACGATCGCCTTCCAGACATCGCCGGACCACACCATGGTGGTGCGCTCGCGTGCCGAGGTGACAGCATCGATGGGCACGCAGTCGTGGATCAGGATTGTGGCGTCGGGCGACGACATGCGCTCGGTGTTGGCGAAGTCGCGCAGGGTCTGGTCGTAGTGGTGAAGGCCATCGATGAACGCCAGATCGACAGGGCCGCCGAGAATGTCGGGGGTGTCGGGGCGGGCGAAGAAGTCGTCACTGGTGGCGGTCACGACGGTGATGTTGGCGGGGAGAGAGTCGACCTTGGGCGCCGGGTCGACTCCGATCGCTTTGGTGTCGGACCCGACGAAGGCCAACGAGTGACCCTCGTGGACCCCGATCTCCAGGTAGACCTTGGGCCTCAGATCGAGGTGAACCCGGCGGAGGAATTCGTAGTAGTTGGAGTAATCGGTCATCGGCTTCGCCTCCAGTGGATGCCGGTCCAGTCGACGGCGGTGATCTCGTCGGTGATGCCGTGAGCGGCGCGGTAATCGTCGACGGCCCGTTTGCACGGCTCCCACGCGCCGTAGTCGTCGACGATCACGTAGCCGCCGACGCTCAACCGGGGGTAGAGGGCCGACAGCGCGTCGATGGTGGATTCGTAGAGATCGCCGTCGAGTCTCAATACGGCAAGGGCCCCGATGGGTGCCGACGGGAGCGTGTCGCGGAACCAGCCCTCGAGAAAACGCACTCGTTCGTCGAGCAGGTTGTAGCGCTCGAACGCGGCGCGAACCCGGTCGGCCGACACCGCCAGGGTGTCGACATGGGAGAGGTCGTGGCCGGCGTCGGCCGGATAGTTGGCAGCATCGGGGGCGGGAAGGCCCTCGAAGCTGTCGGCCACCCACACCGACCGGTCGGTGTCGCCCCACGCCGCGAGTATGCCGCGCATCAAGATGGTGACACCGCCACGCCACACGCCGGTCTCGATGAGGTCGCCGGGCACGTTGTCGTCGAGCACCGATTCGACACACGATCGAACCTGCTCAAGGCGCAGCCTCCCGACCATGGTCTCGGCTGTGGGCGGCCAGTCGTTGCCGTCGGCTCTCAGTGAAGGGTCGCCACCCCGTTTGGTGAGTCGCCACCCCTCGGCCTTCAGAGTGGCCATCAGCTCGGGAGAGGCATCGCGAAGGTTGACATCGTGGACCTCCTCGTCGAGGAACAGTTCGCGGGTGAGGCAACCCATCAGCAGGTCGATGTAGAGGTCGTTGGGCCCAGCTGCTGTCATGGAGTCGGCTTCTCGGTGGGGCGCGACACGGTCCAGATGCCATGGGGTTCATCTGGATACCACGCCATGGTTCTTGTTTCGGAGAGCCCGAAGCCCAGGCGACGGGCCACCGCCTGCGATGGGGCG
>CAZDYO010000024.1:6605-13146 GCA_964509555.1 uncultured Acidimicrobiales bacterium | reverse complement strand
GACGAGGTGGTAGTGGCCTCGTTCGATCCGGTGGAGTTGCTCGGTGAGGTCGAGACGTTCGGCTTCGTAGCGGGCGGCCAGCGCGTCTGCCTCGAGCCGCGACCGGGCCTCGGCCACCGCACCCTCGATCTTCTGGCGCGATTCATTGAGGGCGCGACCGACGGCCTTGCGCTCTTCGGGGTCGAGTCCACCGAGCTGCTTCTTGAGACCGGTGACAAGTGATTTCTTGCCCAGGAACTCGGAGTCGACGGCTTTGAGTTGTTCGAGGTCGGTGACCTCGGCCAAGCGTGTCTCGGCGTCGGCGACGGCTTTTTGGAGTTGCTCGATCATCGGTCGATCATCGTACGGCCTCAGACCCGTCGGCATGGCGACGTTTCCCACTCAATGGC
This sequence comes from uncultured Acidimicrobiales bacterium, assembly GCA_964509555.1. Lineage (GTDB taxonomy): Bacteria > Actinomycetota > Acidimicrobiia > Acidimicrobiales > Aldehydirespiratoraceae > SZUA-87. The sequence continues at coordinate 12,757 of CAZDYO010000024.1, read as the reverse complement.
CGGGATTGCGGGCCGTGATCTGCGACAATCGTCACGTGACCGAGTTCGAGGTATCCGACAATCCGGACCGACGCCGCTACGAACTGCGTGTCGATGATCGCATCGTGTCGATCGCGGACTACTACCTGACCGCGGAAGATGTCGTGGTCGTGCCTCATGTGGAGACCGACCCCGAGTTGCGGGGCCGCGGCATGGCCGACCGACTCATGCGCGGCATGCTCGACGATCTGCGGGCCCACGACCGCAAGATCACACCGATCTGCACATTCGCCGCCGCCTACCTGCGGGACCACCCCGCCGATTCCGACCTGCTGGCCTGACGGCGTTCGATACTGTGTGATACACAGTATGAAATCGACATGGGCCGCGCTGGGAGGTTTCGGAGTTGCTGCACGATCAGCTGGCCAGTGGCGTGATCGATTTCTTGATCCTCAGGGTGCTGCACGACGGCGAGAGCTACGGATACGAGATCACTCTCGAACTGGGCGACCACGGCCTCAAGGACGTCCGTGAGGCCACCGTCTACACCGGCCTCAAGAGGCTCGAGAGAATCGGCTGCCTGGCATCGCGGCGGGCGCTGGCCGACAACGGTCGGCAGCGTCGCTACTACGCGATCACCCGCAAGGGAGAGACGACCCTCGATGCCGGCATCGAGGAATGGCACCACCTGAGTGCGGTGGTCGAATCGGTACTCGGCGCCGGTGGAGGTGGCCAATGAGATCCGCACTCGGAGAACACGAACTGACCTATCTCCACGACATCCGCCACCGACTCCGCGACGTTCCGGCGACACGACGACGAGAGTTGCTCGACCAAGCGTCGGATCATCTCGCCGAGCGTCCGCCAGCGGCATCATTCGACCAGCTGCTCCGAGCACTCGGATCGCCCAAACTCTACGCCGAAGAACTGCGAGCCGCCTCGGGCATCCCTGCCCGGGTGAACATTTGGCGGAGATTCGTCGGCCAGCGCCGCTTGATTCTCGTCGCCGAGATCACCACGGCGGGCGCACTCCTGATCGGGTCGCTCATCGCCTGGAGTTGGTTCACGGCAGTTCCCAGTTTGGTCAACAACTGCGGTGGTGTCAGAGCGACTCACGTGGAGAGCCGCGAGGCCGCTGGGCAGACGGAGTACCTGATCACATTCGATGCGCAGACTCGAGTGGGGATCCTCCTCTGTCTCGGTTCGCGTGACAAGGGGATCGAGATCGACGGGATCCACAGCTTCGAGGGCCCGCTCTCGCCTCTCCAACCCGTCGGGGTGGAGGTTCTGCACCCCCTCCGGCGCCTTTCCGGCGACGTCGCACGTTTCGTTCCCTTCGATCCAGCCGATGATCTAGTCGACAACAGCCAGCAGATGCTCTGGTTCGAGTGGGATTACTGCGGGTTCTACCGCCCCGGCGATAGCACCTCGATCAGTTCTGTAACCATCGACTATCGGTATCGGGGCCGGCACCTTTCGGTACAAGTCGACCTTCATTCCACCTATACGGCGCAGATTCAGGAGTGTCGGGGCCCATCAGGTGAGGTGCTGCCACCAGAAGACGCACTTGCACGCGACGAAGCCACCCGTGATCGATGGGTTGAATCGAATGGAGGGGTCAACCGCTGGGACACGCTCGAGATCGGACCGATTCACTTGTATCCGGAGGGCATCAGCCGGGACCTGTGCCGGTTCCTCCGAGGAATCCCCCCGGCAATCACCAGTTACGGTGAGTGGCTGCCCGGGGCGACCGAATCGTTGGAGGACCGCGCCGTGTTCAACCTCGGACGAAGCCACAACGACCTGGCAATCAAGCTGATCGACGGTGCCGTAGGCGGTGTATGCCCGGAGTTTGCCACCCGCCGTGACGAACTGGTGGCGATGGTCGATCCGGACCTTGTCGTTCCGGACGACTCGCCATGAGACTGAGCCGGCACGTTGCACGATCACTGCCGAAGATTTGATCAGGACGGGACCGCGAACACTGAAACGAGGGTGACGCCGGAATCGGTCCGGAACTCGTTGTGGGTGGTGCCGGCCTCGGCGGCGTAGGCGTGGCCGGCAGCCATGGTGACGCCGTTCGATATGAGCTCACCCTCGAGCACGTAGCTGAACTCGGCGTCGGCGTGTTCGTGGGTGGCGCCCGAGTATCCGGGGTCGAACTTGAACAACGCGATCATGCGTCCGTTGGCACCGCCCAAGGACTTCATGGCCACGCCCGGACCCAGTTCCATCCACTCGACGGCCGCCTCGTCGGCGAATATCCATCCCTCGTTCTCGTTCGACACTGGTCCTCCTCAGGTGCGGCAGCGGCCCGCCGCTGGAAGACCATAGGCCAACCGTCTGCCCAACTTGGCATGCCGGCGAGAGGCGTGTTACCGCATACAACGTAAGGGGGTATGGTCATGCACAGAGCGCTTCCACGAGCGTTGGCGGTGATCGCGGTACTGTCGGTCGGCTTGGTAGCCGGTCCGCCAGCCGCCGCACAGGGTTCCGAACCGATGTACAACATCTCCCGATGGGGTGACTTCACAGCCATGACGGTGGTGATGGACTCCGGCAGCTACAGCGAGTGGCCCAACGAGTTCTACCACCAGTTCGACTGCGGTCTGGCCGGCGGGTTCGTGGGAATGTCGGTCACGCTCGATGACCCCATGACCGGAAACCTGTCGTACATGACAGACACCTCCAAGAACACGGTGAGATGGATCGGCTACGACACCGCAACCGGGCCGGGCGGAGGCACCTACATGGTTGTGACCGCCGTGGCCGACACCACCGACTGCAACTGGCCGGCCAGCGGAACCGTGCTCACCCAGTGGTATCAGGGCGACAGCTTCGACCGTCAGCCCGACATCACCAATCGTGCCATCGACCCCACGTGGTTCCTCGACACCGGCAACACCGCACCGACGGACCCGGCTGAATTCTGGGGAAAGAACCTCGACAACACCGGTTGGGGGCTGACCACCGACACGGCGCCTGTCATCGTCGAAGGTGGGAGCGACTCGGGCTACGCGCCCATCGATCTCCACGTGGTGGTCGAACCCACCCCGCCGCCCACACAACCGACTTCATCGACCACCAGCAGCACGACCAGCACGAAGCCGACAACCCCCACCTCACCGCCGACACCCGCTTCGTCCACTCCGGCAGGCGGCTCCAGCAGCGGAAGCGGCGCAGCCGGCGCCGGTGGTGGAGGCGGCGGCGGTTCGATCATCGGCCTCATCATCCTGGTGCTGGCGGCCTTCCTGATCGCCGGGGGGTCACTGGCGTGGATGCGCAAGAAGCGCGTGGGGCTCTGGTCGATGACCCGAGAGATGGGCAAGCTCGTTACCCAATTGCCGCCCGACCAGAAACAGGAACTCGTTCAGGGATTCCGCGACACCCACAACAAGGCCGACTACATCGAATACCTGAAGGGGTTGCGCGACTACAACCTTGGTTTCACCGACCAACCCCCAACCCCACCCGAGGCACCCGTTCAGGACGGAGGGCCGGCGTGATTGAAAGTCATCAGCGTGTTGGGGGTACGTCGATGAGAAAGCTGTTGATGCGATTCGTCGCTGCGCTCGCCACCGCGGCCGTGCTCGTCATGGTGGCGACCCCGGTGACCGCCCAGGGGTCCGAACCGCGGGTCAACATCACCCGATGGTCGAATGGGCGCACAACCTTGGCGATCCTTTTCGGAAGCATCATCAACGGCGTCACCGACGACGACTTTTTCGCGCAGTTCAACCCCAATCTCGACGTGTACTTCAGCGCTGCTGCGGCACCGATGGACGCAGGTGTGAGCCTCACCTTCGACACCGACCCGCCTCTGGCGACCGGCGCCTGGCTCGCCTACAACGATGGCACCGGATCCGACGGTGGTCCGGCGACGATGCTGGTGTTCGACATCGTCACCGACCCATCGTTCAACTGGGCCGGCCAGGGCTCGGTGCTCCTGCAGGCACACTCGGGCGACACTCGTCTCCCCGACCCACTCAACCGAGCGTTCGCTCCCACCGACATCGTCGAGTCACCGGACCCCGCGGCCGACGCACCCGGCGACGTGTTCGAACAGATCCTCACCGAGACGGGTTGGATTCTCACGAGCAATTCCGATCCCCTGGTCCTCGTGGGCGATGGCTCATCCGGCACCGTCGGAGAATTGCTGACACCGTCATCACCGGTCGGTGACAACGAAACTCCAACTGGTTCCCAGGACACCTTGGTCCCTCGGGGAGAACCTGCGAGTCCCAGCCAGTCGTCGACACCACAATCGACCGCGCCCACCGACTCGGAGCCGGCAGCGGTGAAGGTGGCCTCTGATCAACCGTCGACCACCTCGGAATCGGGCGGAGGTTCGAGCCTGCGGGGATTCGCGATCGCCGGAGTCGTGGCGCTCGCGGTCTTGTCGCTGTTCACATGGAGGATCAGATCCAAGGTCCTCGAAGGCATCGCCAACCCCACCAAGCCGGGACCCGACGACGCCGACTGGACCAAGCCGAAGAAGTTCGACCCGGAGCAACAGGCCTACGCGAAGGGCGGGTGCAATTTCGTCATGCGCATGGTTGGCCGGGTTCTCGGATCGACCCCGAACGACATGGGAGGTCTGCCTCCCGTGCCGACGTTCGACGAGACGCCCCAGGGTGAACACGGTTCGACATCCAACGGCGACGGAAAATCCGACGACGACGGCGACGGATTCATCGAGATAGAGGTCTGAAACCCGCCGTTCGACGGTGCAGTTCGCTCCCTCAGCGAGCGCGCCGGGCCTCGAATGCCAGGAGTGTGCCGGCCATGGCGACATTGAGCGACTCGGCTCGGCCAGGCATTTCGATGTTGACCCACGCGTCGACCAGGTCATCGAGATCGTGGCTGAGACCATGGGCTTCGGAACCGAGCACTAGAGCAACCGGGGTCGTGAGAACCCCGGAGTCGTGGGGGGTTCCCTTGGCGACGTCTGTGGCCACGATCCGTGCGCCGGCTTCGCGCAGCGCGGACAGAGCCACATCGGCCTCCACCCCCGAGACCACGGGCACCCGCATCACCGATCCGGTGGACGACCGCACAGCCTTGATGCCCCAGGGATCGGCTCCACCGGCCACAACGACACATCGCGCTGCTACGGCATCGGCCACGCGGATGAGAGTGCCCACGTTGCCGGGATCGCCCACATCCACCAGCACGATGGCGAGATCATCGGACCCGAACGACGCCGGGATCTCGGCCATCGGGCGGGGAACGACCGCCAACATCGGCTGAGGCGACACCGAGGGCGCCAGCTTGTTGAACGCCGACTCTCGCAAGACCAATACCTCGACGGCCGCGGGCAGGCGATCGAGCACCGCCTCGACGCTCGGCTGACCGGCGCGGCCATCGGGAACCACGACGAGATCCGGAACGAATCCGGCATCGAACGCCTCGCCGACAGTGCGTGGACCCTCGAGAATCACCTCGGGAGAACGCGAACTGCGCCGCCCGATCAGGCGACGCAGTTCCGCGACTCTCGTGTTTCCCGGACCCAGTGGGGGGCCGAGTTGAATGCTCAGGAAGCCGACGCTTCCGCGAGTGCGCCGTTGGCGACCTCGACCAGCGCCGTGAACGACGCCGGATCGGTGATGGCCAGGTCGGAGAGAATCTTGCGATCGACCTCGACCTCAGCGGCCTTCAGGCCGGCGATGAACTTGCTGTAGGTGGTGCCGTTGACGCGGCAGGCAGCGTTGATTCGCTGGATCCACAGCTTGCGGAACTCACCCTTGCGTGCCCGGCGGTCGCGGAACGCGTAGTTGCCGGCATGCATGACCGACTCGTTGGCCGACTTCCATGACCTCGACCGGTTTCCGTAATGGCCCTTGGCCCGCTCCAGGACGACCCTGCGGCGCTTCTTCGAATGAACGGCGCGCTTTACTCTCGCCATCGTTTTTCTCCTTGCTCAGTTCTATTTCGTGCAGTTGTGCGATGGAAGGGCTCAGATGCCCAGGTCACGTAGCTTGTGCTCGTCGGCCTTGGCAACGGGGGCGTCGCCGCGGAGCTGGCGAATGCGCTTCGGGCTCTTCTTCTCGAGGATGTGGTTCTTGTTGGCTTGGCGACGGCGGAGTTTGCCGGTGCCGGTGCGCCGAAAGCGCTTGGCTGCACCGCGGTGCGACTTCATCTTGGGCATGGCTTGACCTCATGTTCACGGCGCT
>CAZDYO010000024.1:0-6505 GCA_964509555.1 uncultured Acidimicrobiales bacterium | reverse complement strand
ACCAGCTATTTGCTTGCACTCCTCGTGAGCACGAAACCTCCGTGGTGGTGGTGGACGCCCGATGCTACGAAAACGAAGAAACGGACGCCGGAAAGTCGACGTCCGCGATCACACCGAAGTATGACGAGTGGCCGACCCGGGCGCACATTGCCCGAAGGCTGGTGGCCGGGTGGGGGTGGAACCCCACTTTCCGCTGAATTGTCGCCGGTAGCGTAACAGATTGACGGTCCGACCACGCCTTGCGTCGATCCGTCACGATTCACAGCCAACCCGACGAGAACGAGGAACCAGCAATGAGCTCACTGTGGACCCCCGACGGTGAACACGAAATACCGCGAGAACCGGAAGCTCCGGCCGATCCCACACCGCCCGCGGCCGCCCCCGACACCAACCTCGATGATGCGATTGCTTCGGTGCTTCCGGAGGGAATGACGCTCGACGACCTCAGCCCCGAGCAGAGGGAGCGCGCCGAGGAGATGGTGAAGGAGATGGTCGACACCCAGACCCGATTGCTTGAGGCCGATGCCAGTGCGATAGTCGCCAACCACGCCATGGGGCTCTACGAACTCGCGGCGCTCCACCTCTCGCAGCACGAACCGAACCTGGCCGACGCCTCGCTGGCAATCGACGCACTCGGAGCACTCGTCGACGGGTTGGCCGGTCGCCTCGGTGAGGCGGAACCGACGCTGCGTGATGCGCTGGGCCAGCTGCGGATCGGCTTCGTGCAGGTCAAGTCAAGGTCGCACCCGCAGGGTGACCCTGAGCCCGACACCGAACCGGACGAGGCCTGAGCCGGATCAGCTAACCACCATCGCGGCTCCGGCCACCACCAGCAAGGCCCCCGAGACGACTCTGCGGTTGACCGACCGCCGTGAGATCAGGAGCACGAACAGCACCGAGGTCCCCCTCAGCGTGACCACCCGTGCCGACTCGGCTCTGGTGTAGGCCAACAGCACCAGCACGTAACCGCTCGACTGCATCAGCCCGATGGTGGCTCCGGCGCGCAGCGAACCCCGCAGTCTGGACAGCGACTGACGGTTCAACGCCACCATGATCACCACCGCGACGACCGACGACGCCGCAAAGAAACCAACAGCTCCGGTGTCGCGCACACCCAGCGAATCGAGCAGCGAGTACGACGCGATGAATCCTCCCGTGACCAGGGCCATCCCCAGGGAGTGGCGTTGACCGTCGCCCCACGCCACGCCGCCGATCGCCAGCAGCCCGATGGCCAGAAGGGCGGCGCCGATGAACACGGCAACCGTCGGGGTCTGGTCGAGAACCCAGATGCCGATCACCCCCAGGATCAGCGGTGCTGAACCCCGCGCCAGCGGGTACATGGTGGCCAACTCCCCGCGTTTGTATGCCGCCGACAGGAATGTCAGGTAACCGGCATGGGCGATTCCGCTCAGAAGCACGATCCCCAACACCTCAGAGGGAGGGTCGGCCACCAGCCACGGGGTGAGCATCACGACGCCGGTGGCATAGGCGATGGTGAGTTCACTCACGCGATCGCCACCGCTACGGGCCCGCGCGTTCCAGACCGCGTGCATCAGCGCCGACACGAGGACAAGCGCAATCGCCACCGCACTCATGCGGCCCCCTGCCCCATGCCGCGACGGGCCAAGTCAGGCCGGCCTTATGTCTGTTGCCTCTATTCGGCCCATGTGGCCGGCCACGAGATGGCAGGTGATGTGGGTGCCCGGCTCGATGGATCGAGAACCGTCGGCGATCGCCGAACAGTGGAAGAACCACTCGACGGGACTTTCGCCGGTGGTGGTCCCATCCGGCGCCGCTTCGATGATGGTGCCGTATCCCGCCGGGTCGTCGAAGTCGGCCACTATTCCGTGACGAAGTTGGGCCGGTCCACCATTGCTCATGGAACGATCTTGGCGATCGGTATCTCGACGATGCCGGTGGCGCCGTGGTCACGCAGAGCCGGGATGAGAATGTTTATGTCGGTCTTGGCCACCACGGTCTCGACCGCATAACCCGCACCATGGAACAGCTCGTTGACCGTGGGTGCCTTCATCGATGGCAGCAGGTCGATCAGACCGTCGAGCTTGTCGGTGGGTACGTTCATCTTCACCAACACCTTGCCACGGGCGTCGAGCACTCCCCGGAGCAGCGTGTGGATCTGGGCCATCGCGTGGGCCTTCTCGGGATCCGCATGCGATGCCGGATTGGCGATCAGTTCGGTGTAGGAGGTCAGGAGAACGTCAATGATTCGCAGACCGGCCGCTCTCAGGGCACTGCCGGTCTCGGTGATGTCGACCACGGCATCGACGATGTCGGGCACCTTGGCCTCGGTGGCGCCATAACTGAGCCGAATGTCGGCGTCGACACCGGCATCGGCGAAGAACCGCCTGGTGATCTCGGGGTATTCGCTCGAGATGCGTACACCATTGGGCATGTCGGACACCGACTGCCAAGGGGAGTCGTCGGGCACTGCCAGCACGATCTTGACCGGCTTGGCGGTGGCCTTGGAATACTTGAGCTCGCCGAGCGACACCACCTCGCTGGAGGTCTCCTCGATCCAGTCGCGGCCGGTGATTCCGATGTCGAATAGCCCTTCCGACACGTAGCGACCTATTTCCTGGGGTCGCAGGATGCGCACGGATCCGATACGGGGGTCGGGTATATCGGCCTTGTAGGCCACCGACGACGAACGCGACACCGGCAGATCGGCGGCCTCGAAAAGCTGGAGCGTGGCTTTCTCGAGCGATCCCTTTGGCAGTACGAGCTTCAGCACGGCAACACTTTCGTTCAGTGAAATTCGGGACGAACGACGACGAGGCTATCGGCCGGTCGCTTCCTCGCCCGAGGTCGGGGACATGTCGATTCGCAGGTCTTCACCGAGCCGGACCACATTGGTGATCCGGCCCCGCCAGACCTCGGCGATCGTGGCCGCACCCGGGCCCACGAACAGGCCCCGTGAGTCGTCGCCACCGAACAGGATCGGGGCCGTGTAGAGCACGTATTGATTGACGAGACCGGCATTGTGGAACGCCGCCGACACCGTCGCTCCACCCTCCACCATCAGCTGCAGAACCCCCTCGGCGCCGAGCTGGGACAACAGGCTGGTGAGCGAACCGTTCCACTCGGTGCACGGCCGCACACGGGCATCTGGGGGGACCGAACCGAGCACGATCCGGCGAGGGTCGGTGATCCCGTCGCTCGGGACCGAACCGCCGGATGGCCAATTGCGCACGGTGAGAGAAGGATCATCGGCGCGTACCGTGCCCGCCCCCACGAGAATCGCGTCGGATTCGGCCCTCAGACGATGGGCGTCGGCTCGGGCCGCCGGGCCGGTGATCCACTGTGATGATCCGTCGGGTGCGGCTGTACGGCCGTCGGCCGATGCCGCCAGCTTGAGCACCACCCAGGGTCGGCCGGTTCGCCGATGATGGAGATAGGGCGCCAGCTGTCTCTCTATCTCAGGGGCCTTCACGCCCACATCGACGGTGAGTCCGGCACGGCGGAGTCGGGCGATCCCGGTGCCGGCGACCAGCGGGTCGGGGTCCTCGACTCCCACGACCACGCGGGACACACCGGCGGCGATTATCGCTTCGGTGCACGGGCCGGTGCGACCAGTGTGATTGCACGGCTCGAGCGTGGTGTAGATGGTGGACCCGGCCGCACGATCGCCGGCTGCATCCAGAGCGACCCGCTCGGCGTGTGGGCCGCCCGGAGGATTGGTCGCGCCCGCGTGGGTGTTGTCGTCGCTGTCGACCAGCACGGCACCGACCCACGGGTTGGGGCTGGTTCGGTGGCGGACACCGGCCGCAGCCACAATCGCCATGTCCATGAAGTGTTCATCAGCGGAATCGGTCATGGTTTCGCGGCGTCGGTCGACGGGTGGGGATCGTGGTTGTCGACCATGAGCCTCACGGCGTGGTCGAGAACATCGATCACCGCGTCGATGGTCTCGATGCACCCCCTCGAGGAACCGGGTGTGTTGACGATCAAAGCCGTGCCCCGGGTGCCGGCGATGGCTCTGCTCAGCCGACCCAGTGGGCTCACCGTTCGCATGGCCTCGGCCAGGCCTGGTGCCTCACGATCGATCACCGACCGCGTCCCCTCGGGGGTGAGATCACGGGGCCCGAAGCCCGTGCCTCCGGTGGTGATGATGAGCCCGTGGAACCCCGAGGTGAGCCTTCGCAGCGCTCCGGCCACCGACTCGACGCCATCGGCGGTGACCGCACGCTCCTCCACCAGCCATCCGGCCTGGGCCATGTGGCGCTCGAGGATCTCGCCCGATCGATCCTCGCGTGTGCCGGCGATCACTCCATCTGACACGGTGAGAATCTTCACGCTCAGCGACTCGGCGGCATCCTCGACATGGTGATGATGATCGTGGGCCATGGCCAGACGATAGCCCTCAGTCGATGCGTCGCCAGAGGGAAATGCCCATACCGTCGTGGTCATCGTCGGGCATCAACAGAGCCGCGTTCATCAACTCCTCGCGTGGTTGCCACGCGCCTTCCGGCGGAGGCTGGGGCTCGAAGCCCGCTAGCACACCCGATGCCAGCGCGGCCTCGATGGGGCCGATGGTCTCGGCTTTGGTGAGTGTGCACACGCTGTAAACCAATGTGCCGCCGGGTTTCACAAGCCCCGCCGCTTCGGATAGCAACCCGGTTTGAAGGTCGGCGAGGTTGGCGATGTCGCCCGGCTGGATCCTCCACCGGGCATCGGGACGGCGACGGAGCGCTCCAAGCCCCGAACAGGGAGCGTCGAGCAGCACCGCATCGAATGACGCTGAGCGAAACGGCGCAGCCAGACCGTCGGCCACCAGCGGGTGGATGTCGTCGAGTCCGAGAGTGGAACGATTGGAGGCGATCAGCCCGACCCTGCTCTCCCGAAGGTCGGCCGCCATCACCCGTGCTCCCCTCGCGGCCAGAGCGGTGGCCTTGCCACCGGGGGCGGCGCACATGTCGAGCACCAGATCGCCGGGGCCGACCGGCACGGCCGCAGCCACCAGCTGCGAACTCGGGTCCTGCACGTAGCCATCGTCGCGACGATGAACCGATGCCGGCTTGTTCATGGTGCGCATCGCCTGATCGGCGGGCTCGGGGCCCAACTCGTCGCGCAGAAGATCGGCGATCCAGTCGGGGTAGCTCAGCTCGATGGCAGAATCGGGGTATTCGATGCCCGCGGCAGCCGCGGTGGCGACCTTACGGAGAATGGCGTTGACCAAGCCCCTGAACCGCTTGGGAGCGGCCGATACCGTCGCCGACACCGCCGCGTGGGGCGGGGTGCCGAGTTCGATCAGCTGATAGGCCCCCAACCTCAGCGCGGCACGGGCCGTGGGCGGAGGGTCCTGCATGAGGTAGCGGTCGATCACGTGATCGAGGGCCCGGCGGCGACGCGTGGAGCCGTAGACGAGTTCGGTCACGAATCCGCGATCGCGCTGGTCGAGATCGCAGGCCGCGAGCATCTGCGGCAGGGCCACGTTGGCGTAGGCGCCCTCGGTGTCGATGCGAACCAACGCCGCTATCGCCAGCCGACGCGGATCATCGCTCATGCGCCGAGCCGATCGGATCCCGACGGCCGGGCGCCGTTGAGCCATGCACTCGCGGGGATGCGCGACTTGCCCTCCGGCTGTACCTCGACCAACCGTATGGACCCTCGACCAGCCGAGACATTGGCACCCCTTATCGAACCCGGATCACCGATGGTGTCATCGTCGGTGAGGAGATCGGCAGCGATCACCTTGAGCCTCCGGCCCCGCCACGTGGTCCAGGCCCCCCCGACACGTATCAGACGGTGGATCTCCGCAGCATCTCGGCACCAGTCGATCTCGAGTTCGGACTTGGTGATCTTGGAGGCATACACCGGCTCACCAACCTGGGGAACGGGGGTGCCCAGGCCCTCGCTGAGCGCCGACACCAGCTGGCTGGTGCCAATGTCGACAAGCCGGTTGCGGAGGGAGTCGAGCGTGTCGTGGGGTCCGATCTCGATCTCCTGGCGGCGGTAGATGGCGCCGGTGTCGAGTTCGGGTTCGACGGCCATGAGACAGACGCCGGTGTGGGTGTCGCCGGCGAGGATCGCTCTCTCGACCGGGGCGGCCCCGCGCCACCGGGGAAGCAGGGAGAAGTGAATGTTGACCATGGCCAGACTCTCGAGAAGCGACGTGGGGATGATTCGCCCGTAAGCCACCACCACCGACAGGTCGGCATCCACCGAGGACACCGCGGCGATCGAATCGGTGACCGGCAATCCCAGATCGAGAGCCGCGGCCTTGACCGGGCTGGGCTGGGGTTCACCGCGCCGCGAACGCCGGGCATCGGGGCGCGACAACACCAGGGGTATGTCGTAGCCGGCCTCGTGCAGGGCCAGAAGCGGCGGAACGGCGAGGGCCGGCGTGCCCATGTAGACGACCCTGCGGATGCGGGCCGGGGGTGCGGCGATCACCTAAGGCGCAACCCGCGGCTCGGCTTCGCCGGTTCCGCGCCGATCTGGAGATCGCGGAGCGTGGCCAGGGCTTCCTTGCGGGTTTCGGGAT
>CAZDYO010000023.1:0-13765 GCA_964509555.1 uncultured Acidimicrobiales bacterium | reverse complement strand
AATCGGACCCTCGCCGAGATCGCCGAGGAGTTCGAACCTGATTGGGATTTCATGGTCGGTTCGATCGGTCGTGGTGAGGAGACCATCATTCCCCGCCGCGACCACCAGCTTCTGGTCGACGATCATCTCCGGGTTGTTCTGAAGCGGCGGGCCAGGCGACTGGTCGTCGATCTTCTCGGCATATCCCGGGGCGCAACCCGCAAGGTGATGCTGTTGGGTGGCGGTCACACCGCCGAGCTGCTGGCCACCAGGCTGGCGTCGAGAGGCGTTCGGGTGGTGATAATCGAACGCGACCACGACCGCGCCCGTGAGCTCGCCGAGAGCCTCGACGATGCGATGATCCTCGAGGGCGACGTCACCGACGCCACGCTCCTCGAGCAGGCTGATGTGGGGCGCTTCGATGCAGTGGTGGCCATGACCGCCGAGGACGACGCCAACATTCTCGCGTGTCTCTACGCGAAGTCGGGCGGGGCCCGTGAAACCATTGCGGTGGTTCATCGCCTGGCACTGCTCAACCTCCTCAAGGAGGTGGGCATCGATGTTGCCCTTTCCCCACGAACGGCAACCGCAAACGGTGTGCTGCGTTTCGTGCGCGGGGGCGTCGCCAAGGTGGCCACATTCCTCCATGGTGAAACCGAGGTGATCGAGCTGGAGGTGGCGGTCGACAGTCCCGCCGACGGCACCCTCGTGAAGGATCTCGGTCTCCCCCGAAATGTGATCATTGCCGCAATCGTGAGGGACGGCAAGGCCCAGATCGGCCGAGGCCGGAGCCGCCTGCGTGGTCGGGACCACGTAGTGGTGATAGCCATGCCGGAGGCGGTCGACGAGGTTCGGCGACTTCTAGGGTGACCGCCCAGCGTCTCCCGGCGTGGACCACCTCCGAGGCACTCGAGCCGCTCCGGGGTGTCAAGCGTCAGTCGTTCGTGCGTCTCGCCGTCACGGAGTCGCTCATGGTGTTCGGCGCCGTCACTGCTGTTGCCGCGTTGGTTGGTTTCGCCGACAACGTCCACGAGGCCGCGATCATGCTTGCCCTAGCCGGGTCGTGGCTGGCGATCGGGGCCTTGGGCCACAAGTCATTCGTTCGGGCTGTGCGCCCCCCGACCACCCGTGTGCTGTCGAGTCTGGTGGCGGCATGGGTCAGCATGGTTACTGCCGGGATGGCCCTCTATCTCGCCACAGGCACAATCGATTCCGTTGACGCTGCCCTGTTGGAGTCGGCGTCCGGTTTCAGCACGACCGCCATCACGACCCTGGATCCGGCAAACCTGGGGACAGCGATGCAACTCTGGCGAGCGTCCACGCAGTGGGTGGGCGGGCTTCTGGGACTGCTGATCGGAGTGATCGCCTTGCCTCAGGCCCTCCGATCGTCGTCTCTGCTCGGTCGTGCCATTGCAACCGACGAGTCCCGGCTGGTTGCCAGACCCACCCGGGGGCGTCTTCTGATCATGCGGGTCTACGGCGGGTTCACCGTCGTGATGATCGCCGCGTATCTGGCCTCCGGGTTGTCGCCGGTCGATGCCGCGGTCCATGGACTCACCACCGTCTCCACCGGGGGATTCTCCTCCCACGCCGATTCGTTCGCCGGGTTCGGCACCGCCACGCGGGTCGTGTCCACCATCGGAATGATCGTGGCCGGGTCGGGTTTCTCGGTGATCTGGTGGGCGCTGCGCGGACGGGTCAAGCCCCTCATTCGCAGCAGTGAACTGCGCATCTACGTGATTGTGCTGATCGTCACCACTGGCCTCCTGGCCCTTCCCACCTCCTCGCTGTCGATCACGGATGCCGCATTCACTGCCGCCTCCACCGTCAGCACCACCGGCTACGCGGCCGGTCGATGGACACTCCTTCCCGACAGCTACCTGGCGATCCTGCTGGTTGTCGTCGCCATGGGATCCATGGCTGGATCAGCCGGCGGCGGGTTGAGGGTGTTGCGTGTCCACACGTTGATGAAGTCGGTTCTACGCGAGTTGCGGCTCCAACTCGATCCCAACCGGGTGGCCGTGATCAAGAACTCCGGGCGTCCGGTGGAGGAAGCTTCCATCGATCGCATCTCCGGATATCACATCGCCCACATCTTCGTGTGCGCCGCGGGCGCCTTCGTGATCTCGATCTCGGGAATAGGACTGGTCAAGTCGCTCTGGATTGCGGTGGGCACGCTGTCGTCATTCGGCCCGGCTCCGGGGATCGGGAGCTACGGAAATGTCGCGGGCATGGAGCCGTGGGTCAGACTCACGTTGATCCCGATGATGCTGGCCGCCCGACTGTCCGTTCTGGTGGTGCTGCTCGGGCTGGTTCACATCGGCGGGGCCAGGAAATCGTTCGGTGCCGCCGTACGCCGACGGCTCAGGGCGGTGCAGCAATGACCGGCACTCGACACCGGCGTAGCGAAATCGCACTCGACAGCCGTGGGAAATACCGGAATACACCGCTCCACATCATGGGGATCGCGCTGACATCGGTCTCCGTGGGCATGGTTCTCAGCTCTTTGATCGAGTTCGGCTCCACCAACCGCGACACCAGCGCTCTCCTGGCCGCAGCGACCGTGTGCGGTGCCGTCGGAGGCGGCCTTTGGTGGCGGACCACAGTCGGCGCGGCAAGGCCCAGGGACATATTCGCCGCCGTCGGTTGGACCTGGGTCATGATCACACTGTTCGGTGCCCTGCCTTACATCTTCGCTGGCACCTTCGCCACCCCTGGGGTGGGGTTTGTCGAGCAGATCGTCAACTCGATTTTCGAGTCGGCATCGGGCTACTCGTGTACCGGGTCGACCGTCCTACTTGATTTCGCCAGGCCCGGACGCGGCCTGCTCATGTATCGACAGGGCACCCAGTGGTACGGCGGAATGGGCGTGGTCGTGCTGGCCGTGGCCGTACTGCCGTTCCTGGGTGTGGGCGGTTTGGGGCTCATCAAGGCCGAAGCGCCGGGACCATCGTCTGATCGACTGGCCCCTCGGGTTTCCGAGACCGCCAAGAGGCTCTGGCTGGTCTATTTCATCTACACGTTGGCCATCGCTCTCGCCCTTTTCATCGTTCCCGGGCCTTCTCTCTACGACTCGGTGGCCCACGCCTTCACCACCGC
This sequence comes from uncultured Acidimicrobiales bacterium, assembly GCA_964509555.1. Lineage (GTDB taxonomy): Bacteria > Actinomycetota > Acidimicrobiia > Acidimicrobiales > Aldehydirespiratoraceae > SZUA-87. The sequence continues at coordinate 10,687 of CAZDYO010000023.1, read as the reverse complement.
CGCCACCGGCGGTTTCTCTCCCCATTCCGAATCGATCGGGTATTTCAACAGCCCGCTGGTCGAGGCCGTCCTCATCATTGGCATGTTGATCGGTGCGGCCAATTTTTCTCTTCACTGGCGGGCTGCCCACGGTCAATTCTCCGCCCATGCGAAGGACTCCGAGTTCCGCAATTACATGGGATACATGGTGGGCTTCTCCCTGCTTGTCTCGGTCTTGCTCTGGGCCGATGGAGCGTTCAGCTTCCCCACCTCTGTGCGCGTCGGCGCCTTCAATGTCGTGTCGCTGGGGACCAGCACCGGATTCGGGAACGCCACCGGTGTTGGCAGCGCCGGCGACTACGTCAAGTGGATTCCGTCGACTCAGATGCTGCTCCTGTTCGCCATGCTCATCGGTGGGTCCACCGGGTCAACCGCCGGCGGCATCAAGGTCATGCGAATCCAGGTTCTGTGGGGCCACGCCCTACGGGCGATCCGGCGCACACAACACCCGAGAGCGGTGATCCCAGTACGCCACGGCAAGTTGGCCGTTGCTGAGGACATCGTGTCGGGAATGGCCGGATTCTTTCTCCTCTACATTGTGATCGTGGTGATCGGAGTCGGACTCGTCACCGCACTCGGGGGAGATCTGGACGCCTCCATCGGAGCGGTGGCCACAGCCATGGGCGGTGTTGGACCGGCATTCGGCAACGCCGGACCGACGGCCTCGTTCGCCGACGCGTTCACCCAACCGGCCCGTCTGGTGCTGGCCGTCCTGATGCTCATCGGACGTCTCGAGATTCTTCCGATGCTGCTCATGTTCGCGGGACCATGGCGTGCCGTCGAGTCCCGCCTGAGCCACCGCTAGCCGGAACTGCCGGGATCAGCGGCACATGAAGCGGGTGAGCACCGAACGAAACATCTGCGGGTCGTGTGCGCCGGCGGTTTCCCGGACCGAGTGCATGGCCAGCTGAGCGCACCCTGCATCAACCACCGGAACGCCGAGACGCCCCGATGTGAGCGGCCCTATGGTGGATCCACAGGCAAGATCGGAGCGGTTCACAAAGGTCTGCACGGGAACCCCCACCTCCGCGCAGCAGGCTCTGAACTCGGCGCCCGACCCTGCGCTGGTTGCGTAGCGTTGGTTGGCGTTGATCTTGAGGACCGGACCGGAATTCACCTCTATCCGGTGTGCGGGATCATGTCGGTCGGGATGGTTGGGGTGGGTGGCGTGGGCGCCGTCGGCCGACACCACCATCGAGTCGGCCAGTGCTCGTGCAGTATCGTCGACCGATCCGCCGAGGGAGGCAACTATGCGCCCGACCACGGTGTCGAGAAGGGGACCCGCAGCGCCCGACTCCGACACGCTCCCCACTTCCTCATGATCGAAGAGACAGACCATCGGGATTCTCCCACCTGGGTCGCCGGCAGCATCGATCAACGCGTCGACCGCCACGAAGCACGAAAGCAGATTGTCGATGCGCGACGATACGAGTAGGTCGCGGTGAATACCTGCCAGGACCGCAGGGTTGGTGTCGAAGAGCATGGCGTCGAACCCGAGAACGGCATCAGGATCGACGTCCACCAATGTCGACAGGTATCGGGTGAATTCCCCGGGGTCGCCGACCGCACCCCACGTGGGGTTCATATGTGTCTGCCGGTTGAGCCTGAGGCCCTTCTCGTATATCTCCCGATCGAGGTGAATCGCCAACTGCGGTATTCGCAGCACGGGACGATCATCGAGAAACAGACGAGTCGACAACTTGTCGCCGTCGGCAACCACGACTCGCCCCGCGACTCCGAGCTCACGGTCGAGCCACGAATTGAGAAGCACACCGCCGTAGACATCGACTCCCAGCTGGCTCCATCCGACCACCGACCCATCGGGGTTGGGCTTTACCCGGAGATTCGGTGAGTCGGTGTGGGCGCCGACGATTCGAAACCCGGTGGTGGACGCCGTGAGGGGGCCGATCACCCAGGCTGCAAGAGAACCACCGCGCTCCAGAAAGTAGCGGCCGGGCTCGATCGGGAAGGCCGCTGTCTCGACGACCCTTGTGAATCCCGCATCCGATAGCAACACGGCGCATTCAAGAACCGCGTGATACGGGGTGGGCGACCGATCGAAACGCGGGAGCAACTGATCGGCGTAGGTCGAATCCGTTGGTGGCATGACGACATGACTACTAGATGCGGCACCAAGTGTGGTGCCGATTTGAAAATGGCCGACACCCTTCGACTATCCTTTCGTTGCTCTGGCAGCCGGGCCAACGACGTCCCTGCTCCTTGGCGGTCGCGTTCCCGCGCGCCATCCAGGAGAAACAGGAGACCAATGCCCACCAACCTTCCCCGACCCCAGGGGCTCTACGATCCGGTCAACGAACACGATTCATGCGGTGTCAATTTCGTGTGCGACATCCACGGACGGGCCAGTCACGACATCGTGGCCATGGGAATCGGGGCGCTTTGCAACATGGAGCACCGTGGGGCCAAGGGCGCCGATGTCAACACCGGTGACGGTGCCGGGATCCTTCTTCAGATTCCCCACGCTTTCTACCGCGATGTCGTGCCGTTCGACCTTCCGGAACCGGGGCACTACGCCACCGGCATCGCCTTCCTTCCCCAGGACCCCGACGACGCCATGGAGTGCGCAGAAAGAGTCGAGGTGATTCTCGACGAGGAAGGACTGCTCGTTCTCGGATGGCGCGACATTCCAATCGACGAGTCGATCCTCGGCGCCGGATCCTTGATGACGATGCCCACGTTTCGCCAGATCTTCGTTTCCTGCGATCAGCTATCGGGCATCGATCTGGACCGACGGCTGTACGTGGCCCGCAAGCGCATAGCCCACGAGATCAGCGTCGCCGAACGACCCACCGAGCCGCCGCAATCGATGGGCGGCTCGCCGTCGGCCCACGAAGGTGTCTACTTCCCGTCCCTTGGCAGCTGCACCATCGTCTACAAGGGGATGCTTACCACCCCACAGCTCTCGGCCTTCTACCCCGACCTCCTCGATGCACGGGTGAAGAGCGCCATCGCCCTGGTTCACTCACGATTCTCGACCAACACATTTCCGTCCTGGCCACTCGCCCATCCGTACCGGATGGTTGCCCACAACGGCGAAATCAACACCATCAAGGGAAACCGCAACTGGATGCGTGCGAGGGAGGCGAACCTCTCCACTCCCCACATCCCCGGTCTTCATCGAGCGTTTCCGATCTGCACCCCCGGTGCCAGTGACACCGCCGGGTTCGACGAGGCCCTCGAACTCCTGGTGCTGGGTGGGTATCCGATCGAGGAAGCCGTCATGATGATGATCCCGGAGCCCTGGGAGCACCACACACTCATGGCCGAGAGCCACCGAGCCTTCTACAGGTTCAATGCCACCAGGCTCGAACCGTGGGACGGGCCGGCATCGATTGCCTTCACCGACGGCAAAGTCATCGGTGCCGTGCTCGATCGCAACGGCCTTCGTCCGTCGCGCTATTGGGTCACCGACACGGGCATGGTCGTGATGGCCAGCGAGGTCGGGGTGATAGAGATCGACCAGAGCAGGATCGTCGAAAAGGGTCGCCTTCAGCCCGGCCGGATGTTTCTGGTCGACACCGTCGCGGGTCGGATCGTTCGCGACGACGAGATCAAATCCCGACTTGCCGGGGCACGTCCCTACCGTGAGTGGCTTGATCAGAACCTGATTGAGATCGACGATCTTCCGGAACCCGCGGCGAAACAAGGCGCCGTACCCGATCTGGTCGAACAGGAGCGCCTCTTCGGATTCACCACCGAGGAGAAGAAGGTGATCCTCGCACCAATGGCCCGAGACGCCCACGAGGCCCTGGGATCGATGGGCACCGACACCCCGATCGCGGTGCTGTCAGCCCGTCCGAGATTGCTTGGCGACTACTTCCAGCAGTTGTTCGCCCAGGTAACCAACCCTCCGCTTGATGCGATTCGCGAGGAGCTGGTCACGTCGCTGTATGCCAGGCTCGGACCCGAGGGAAACCTCTTCGAGTCGTCCGCCGAGTCATGCCGCAGCATCCATCTCGACACTCCGATCATCACCGACGAGCAGCTCGCCAAACTGACACGGCTCGATGGGTCCCTGGAACCAGACGTATTCAAGACGGCCGTGGTACCGATACTGTTCGATGCCGATGGGGGAGGGACAGCCCTCAAGGACGCCCTGGATCGGATCCGGGATCGGGTCTCTTCCGAGATTGCCGATGGCGCCAACGTGATCATCCTCTCCGACCGCGTCACCGACCCGGCACTCGCACCGGTCCCGTCCCTGCTCGCCACGGCAGCTGTTCACCACCATCTCGTCGCCAACAAGACCCGGGCGAGAGTGGGACTGGTGGCCGAGTGCGGCGACACGCGTGAATGCCATCACCTATGCCTGCTCATTGGCTACGGCGCCAACGCCGTCAATCCCTACATGGCGTTCGCAGCCATCGACGACATGGCCGCCCGGGGCGAACACGGGCTCGACTCGGCCCTTCCCCGGGAGCGCTACCGGGCCAACTACATCGCCGCCGCCGGCAGCGGAATCCTCAAGGTGATGTCCAAGATGGGGATCTCCACGGTGGCGTCCTACACGGGTGCGCAGATATTCGAGGCCATCGGGATCTCCCGGGAGGTGATCGACAACTACTTCACCGGAACCGCCAGCCGTCTCGGTGGTGTGGGGCTCGACGTGATCGCTGCCGAGGTGGCCGCCCGGAGATCGGAGGCCCACCCCACCAACCCTTCGGAGCGGGCCCATCGCACGCTCGAGGTCGGAGGCGAGTACCAGTGGCGGCGCGAGGGCGAATACCACCTCTTCAACCCGGAAACCGTCTACAAGCTTCAACACGCCACCCGGACCCGTCGCTACGACATCTTCAAGGATTACACCAATCGGGTAAACGACCAGTCGGCGCGGCTCGGCACGCTGCGAGGGCTGTTCCGTCTGCGAACAGAGGAGCGTCCATCGGTGCCGCTCGAGGATGTGGAGTCCGCCGAGTCGATCATCAAACGCTTCTCCACCGGCGCTATGAGCTACGGCTCGATCTCCCTGGAGGCCCACCAGACCCTCGCCATCGCCATGAACCGGCTTGGCGCCAAGTCCAACACCGGTGAGGGCGGCGAGGACTCAGACAGGTTCACCCCCGATGCCAACGGCGACCTGCGTCGCAGCTCCATAAAGCAGGCTGCTTCGGGCAGATTCGGGGTGACCAGCGAGTATCTGGTAAACGCCGACGACATCCAAATCAAGATGGCGCAGGGAGCCAAGCCCGGTGAAGGCGGACACCTGCCCGGCCACAAGGTCTACCCGTGGATCGCGCGGACACGAAACTCGACACCCGGTGTGGGTCTGATATCACCACCGCCACACCACGACATCTACTCGATCGAGGATCTGGCACAGCTCATCCACGACCTGAAGAACGCCAACCCGAGAGCCAGAATCCACGTGAAGCTGGTGGCCGAACTCGGTGTCGGCACCGTGGCGGCCGGGGTGGCCAAGGCCCATGCCGACGTGGTCCTCATATCAGGTCACGACGGCGGCACGGGCGCCGCACCTCTCACGTCGATCAAACATGCCGGCGCCCCTTGGGAACTCGGTCTGGCCGAGACCCAACAAACGCTGCTGCTCAACGATCTTCGCGACCGCATAGTCGTGCAGACCGACGGCCAGCTCAAGACGGGACGCGACGTGATGATTGCCGCGCTTCTCGGTGCCGAGGAGTTCGGGTTCGCCACCGCGCCGCTGGTGGTGATGGGCTGCGTGATGATGCGGGTTTGTCATCTCGACACCTGCCCGGTTGGCATAGCAACACAAAACCCCGAGTTGCGAAAGAACTTCACGGGGTCTCCCGAATTCGTCACCACCTTCTTCCAGTTCATCGCGGAAGAAGTCCGCGAGCTTATGGCCGAGCTCGGATTCAGACGGCTCGACGAGGCTGTCGGCTGCGTCGAGGCTCTCGACGTGTCGGGTGCCGTCGATCACTGGAAGGCATCGGGTCTCGACCTCACGCCCATTCTTCACCTTCCCGAGATCGCCAGGGAGGGCCGCCGACACCAACACCGTCAACAGGATCACAACCTTGAGGTGGCGCTCGACCAGACTCTGATCCAACTGGCTGAGGGATCGATCAAAGACCGGCGCCCGGTCACGATCGACATACCGGTGCGCAACGTCAACCGCACCGTCGGGACAATGCTCGGCTTCGAGGTGACCTCCCGCTACGGAGCCGAGGGCCTCCCGTCCGACACGATCGTGGTCAACCTCACCGGGTCTGCCGGCAACAGCCTCGGGGCCTTCGTGCCGCGGGGAATAACTCTGCGCCTGGAGGGCGACGCGAACGACTACGTCGGCAAAGGTCTCTCCGGGGGTCGAATCGTCGTGAGACCGCCGGCCGCAGCGCGGTTCAAGGCAGAGGAGAACGTGATCGCCGGGAACGTCATCCTCTATGGCGCCACGTCGGGTGAGGCCTACTTCCGTGGAATCGTGGGTGAACGGTTCTGCGTGCGCAACTCGGGTGCGATCGCTGTCGTCGAGGGGATCGGCGATCACGGATGTGAGTACATGACCGGTGGGCGGGCGGTGATCCTCGGACCAACCGGGCGCAACTTCGCCGCGGGAATGTCGGGCGGGATCGCCTACGTCCACGACCCCCACGACCAGCTGCGTGACCGTGTCAACACCGAGATGGTCGAACTCGAGGGGCTCTCAGAGCCGGATCTCGAATGGCTCCGGGACCGGGTTGAGAGGCACCGACACGAAACGGCCAGCGATGTGGCAGCCCGGATCCTGTCGGATTGGGGAAGCACATCGAAGGAGTTCGTCAAGGTGATGCCGACCGATTTCAAACGGGTCACCGAGGCTGCAGCTGCAGCCCGCGCTTCCGGGACCGACGAGACACAGGCCGTCATGGCCGCATCGAGGGGTTGAGGGACAGCAATGGCCGATCCGCGTGGATTCATCAAGTACCAGCGGGAGTTGCCCCGCCGCCGTCCTGTCGAACTTCGCCTCAAGGATTGGCATGAGGTCTACGAGCCGTTCCCCGAGGCCTCACTTCGGTCCCAGGCGAGCCGTTGCATGGACTGTGGCATCCCGTTCTGCAACAACGGATGCCCGCTCGGGAATCTGATCCCCGACTGGAACGACCTCGTGCATCAGGGCGACTGGCGCGCGGCCCTGGATCGTCTTCATTCCACCAACAACTTCCCCGAGTTCACCGGACGGCTGTGCCCGGCACCCTGCGAAGCCGCGTGTGTGTTGGGTATCCACGAGCCTGCGGTCACCATCAAGCAGATCGAGGTGTCAATCGTCGACCGGGGCTGGTCCGAGGGCTGGATCGTGCCGATCCCCGCCAGGGAGTCGACCGGAAAGAGTGTGGCTGTGGTCGGATCGGGGCCAGCCGGCCTGGCCGCCGCACAGCAGCTCACACGGGCAGGACACGACGTGGTTGTGCATGAGCGGGCCGACCGCGTCGGGGGCCTGCTGCGCTACGGCATACCCGAGTTCAAGATGGAGAAGCGTCACATCGACCGCCGGATCGAGCAAATGAAGGCCGAGGGAGCCACGTTCGTCGTCAACTCGACCGTTGGAGTCGATGTCAGCGCCGACGATCTCCGGGCATCACACGACGCCGTGGTCCTCGCCTGCGGAGCCACGCAGCCGCGCGATCTGTTGATTCCCGGTCGTGATCTCAACGGGATACATCAGGCCATGGAGTACCTTCCCCAGTCGAACAGGGTGCAGGAGGGCGACATCGAATCACCGGTGATCTCCGCTGAGGGGCTCGATGTTGTCATCATCGGCGGAGGAGATACCGGAGCCGACTGCCTGGGCACTGCCCTGCGTCAGGGGGCGCGTTCGGTTCACCAGTTCGAGATAATGCCCCGACCATCCGACACCCGACTCCCCTCGAATCCCTGGCCGACCTGGCCGGTTATTCATCGGGTGAGTTCTGCCCACGAGGAGGGGGGACATCGGGAGTTCGCCATCAACACTGTCGAGTTCCTTGGCGACCCATCGGGACGCGTGGCCAGGCTTCGCACCGTCGAGGTGGTCCAGTCCATACGTGAGGGCCGAATGAGCTTCGATCCGGTCCCCGGAACCGAGCGTACGTTCCCGGCGCAGTTGGTCCTGCTCGCATTGGGCTTCACGGGCCCCGAGCACGGTCCTCTTCTGTCGCAGTTCGGTATTGAACTCACCGAGAGGGGTGCGGCCACGCGAGGTGAGACCTGGTCGACGGCTGCCGACGATGTGTTCGTGTGCGGCGACATGGGTCGGGGTCAGAGTCTCATAGTCTGGGCCATCGCCGAGGGGAGATCGGCCGCAGCCGCGGTCGACCGGTATCTCATGAGCCACACTTCACTACCGGCTCCAATAGTGCCGACAGCGGCTCCACTCAACTGACGGGCCCGACACGCGGGTACAGGACCCCGGGGCGAAGTCTAAAGATGACACGCGATGCGCCGACCTGAGTGACGTGACGCGGTTGACGCCGCGAGGTCTACCAGAGGGTGCGTCGGAATGCTCAATCGGATAAAGGTGCGAGGGAAGCTGCTTCTTCTTCTCACCACACCGCTATTGGCGCTGGTGATCTTCGCGTACCTCGGTATCGTCGACCGACTCGACACGGCCGCAGCGCAGACCCGCGAGGAACGGTTGGCCCAGCTCGCAGATGCCGGGTCTGATCTGAGCCAGACCGTGGCCCACGAACGCCTGGTGGGAATGATCATAGACGCCGGTGGTGGTGCCGACATCAGTATTCCGGCTGCCGCCACCCGTGAGGCGATGTCGCAGTGGCTCACGAGCGCGACAGCGGCTCGGCGCTATGTTCGCGACCCGGCCACACGCTCGGACATGGCCGAGCTTTCGTCCCGACTCAATGCCAGACTCGCGAGGGGTGACCAGAGCGGCCGATCAACGACGACACTCCTGGCGGAGCTGTCGATCCTCAGCCGGTCGATAGCGGGCATCAACGACGGGCTGGTCCAGGAGGCTGACGATCTCGGCCTGTATCGGGCCATGTTCGTGCAGGGATTCGCCGGGGAGATGCAGAATGCGTCGACTGAGATCGCAGTGGTGGGCTCGAACGCCATCCGTACCGGTGAGATCTCACCGGTCGCCCGTGGTCTGCTCCAAGCGGCTGATGCGACTCTCACGGAGGCCAGCACGGAACTCCAGACCCTCGGCGAGCCCAAGTACGTGAGCATGCTGGCCGACCTCCGCAACTCGGGCGTGGTTCCGAGAGTCGCGGGACAATCCTTCAGCAGCGTCGGCGAATTGACCCCATTGATCGACGGTCAGGATCCAGCTGATCGCGTCGGTTGGCTTCAGCTCGGTCTCGAACGGGTGGATGGCATCCACGGAATCAGCGATGAATTGCTTCAGGACGCGTCGGCCGTCGCCGCGTCCCAAGCGGCGGTTGCCACGGACAGTGCGAAGAACTTCATGGTTCTGGCCGGAGCCGTGGGGCTCGTGGCCCTCCTGATGGCTGTCCTCATCGGAAGATCGATCAGTCGACCCCTGGTTCGTCTGAGCCGCAGCGCCCGGCAGTTGTCCGACCAGGAGCTCCCGGCCCTCGTCGAGTCGATGAGGACAGGTGGACGAATCGTCGCGCCGGAAATCGCGGGTATCGAGATCAAGGGGCGCGACGAGGTCGCCCAGCTGTCCCATGCGGTAGCGGAGATCCAGAAGGTAACGGTCGAGGTGGCCGAGGAGCAGACGGCACTGCTGCATCGCGGCATCTCAACAATGTTCATAAACCTGGCTCGTCGCAATCAGAGCCTCCTCGACAGACAAATCCAATTCATCGACGGCCTGGAACGAGCCGAGGAGGACCCCGACCAGCTCAACAATCTTTTCCAACTCGACCACCTGGCCACCCGAATGCGGAGGAACGCCGAATCGCTGCTGGTGCTGGCGGGCGGCGAACCGAGCCACCGTCGTGGACAGCCGGTACCGGTGGATGCGGTGCTCAGGGTGGCCGTCAGCGAGATCGAGGACTACTCACGTGTGGACCTTCGCTCCATCGAACCCTCGCTGATGCCGTCATCGGCGGCGGTCGACATGGCCCACTTGGCCTCGGAGCTCATGGAGAACGCCACACAGTTCTCACCGCCCGACTCACGTGTGGATGTAGTGGGCCATCGCATAGCCGACGGGGCCTACCAACTGACTATTGCCGATCACGGTTTCGGCATGACCGATGAGCAGATCACCGAGGCCAACCGAACCCTCGCTCGACCGCCGGTGGTCGGTCTCGACATGGGCCGGTCGCTCGGGTTCACCGTGGTGGCGAAGATTGCCCACCGACTGGGACTGACAGTCCGTCTAACTGCAACCTTGGGAGGCGGCCTGACGGCCGTCGTCACCATGCCGCCGTCGATGCAGGTCGATGCCGAGAGGGCAGCCGAAGCGCCGGTGGAGATGCAACCAGACGAGCCGGAGCTCGCGGTCAACCCGGATCCTGAGCCGGAGCCCGAGTCTGAGCCGCTGGGGCACCCGGAGCCGGCGACGTCGATGTCGGCGGATACCGACATCTTCGAGATGTTCGATACCCACAGATCCCCATCGACGACGGTCGCGGATCCGAAGGCCGACCTCTTCGCCGGCTTGGCATCGGAACCCACCGGAACAAATCGCAAACGGCCGCGGCCATCGGCGACCGACTCCCCAGAGCCGAAGCCCCGCGTCTCAAAGCTCCCGCCACCCCCA
>CAZDYO010000022.1:0-13829 GCA_964509555.1 uncultured Acidimicrobiales bacterium | reverse complement strand
CGGCGACCGGCCCGCTGCGGATGAGCGGTGGGGCGGCGAACGCGAGGCGATTCCGGTCGCGCCGAAGCGGCACCAGACCGACCCCGCACTCCTGGATCACACGATCGCGGGAGGCGGCGACGCCACCCGCCTCGAGCCACGCGTGGCACGAACCGATGGTGGGGTGTCCGGCGAAGGGGAGCTCCCCGCCGGTGGTGAAGATCCTCACCCGGTAGTCGGCTTCGGGGTTCGTCGGAGGTAGCAGGAACGTCGTCTCGCTCAGGTTGGTCCAGTTGGCGAACCGCTGCATCTCTTCGCTCGACAGCCCAACGGCGTCGACGACGACGGCGAGAGGATTGCCCCGGTAGGACTCGGAGGTGAACACGTCGACCTGCTTGAACGGGCGCATTCCCGGAGTGTACTCGTGCGGGTCTCGAGGGGTAGGGTTCGCCATGCCCGGGCGCTCGACCCCGAATGACGTGGTGGCCAGCCTGGCGGTGAGCCTGGATGTGGGGCGATCGGCCGACGCTGGTGCTCACCGAGGGGCTGATCGGCGGGGTCATCGACACTCTCGACATCGTGGTGATGCCCGAGGCGTTGGGTGCCGGTGTTCCACTGTTCACCGAGGCTTTCGCCGGCCGGATGCGACCGGAAACGGCCGTCCCGTACGAGAACGGGGCCGTGCGGCTCGTCTACAACTTGGGCCCTACTCGCCGGTGAACACCGGCCGGCGCTTCTCGAGGAAAGCCATCATTCCCTCGCGCTGATCCTTCGTGGTCGCACACGCGGCCACGGCCCTGCGCTCGGCGTCCAGGGCGTCGTCGAGGGGCGCAGCGCCATGTCCCACCACGCAGTCGAGAACTCCGCGAACGGACACGGGAGGCATGGCCGCCAACTCACCGGCCAACTCGCGGGCCGCTGCCACGAGCTGGTCGGCGGGATGAAGTTCGTGCACGAGTCCGATCTCGAGCGCCCTCTTGCCATCGATCTTGCGGGCCCTCAGGATCATGTCGAGAGCGTGGCTTCGGCCGACCGTGCGGGTGAGTCTCGCGGTGCCGCCCCAAGCCGGGACCGTGCCGAGCTCCAGTTCCGGCAGACCGATTCTCGCTCCCTCGGAGGCGCACAGCCGGAAGTGGCATGCCAGCGGTAGTTCCAGGCCACCGCCCAGGCAGTATCCGAACATGGTGGCGATGGTGGGCACGTGCATGTTCTCGATGGTGGCGAGTACCCGCGCTCGCTGGTCGAGAACCGCGTCGAAGCCCCCACCTCGGCCGGTTCCGGATGCGAGCTGCTTCAGGTCCATCCCCACCGAGAAGTTCCGGTTGCCGGCCGAGGTGAACACGATCGCCCGCAGGGTCGGGTCGTCTCGGAGTTCGGCCAGAGCGTGTTCGAGTGCGTCGAAATACTCGAATGTGAAGCTGTTCATCGGAGCGTTGTTGTTGATGATCGTGACCACACCGCCGTCGCGTTCGAGGATCAGCGAATCGCCGGGATCACCTTGCGTGTCGTTCATGTCTTTCCTCCGGTCGGGCGACTACGGTTCCACCATGTCACGCCCCGGGCAAGTGCTGGCCACGGCGCTTATCGTCGCCGCCTCCATGATGGCCACGGCCTGTTCCGGCACGGCCCCGGTCGCAGGGTCGGCGACCGCGCCCGCAACGGTGCCGTCCGACATTGCGTCCACCTCCGCACCGGCCGCTGTCTCCACCACGTCGGCCGCCGCCGCTGTCAAGGTTCCATCCACAGTTCCGCCTCTCGACTTTTCGACCATCTCGCCGATCGTCGAGCAGTTCATCGACGAAAACGACCTCAACGGCGCCGGGCTCGTGGTCGTCGAGCGCGAGCTGGGTGTGGTCCACGAGCAGTACTGGGGCGACTTCGATGCCGACCGGGTGTCTCTCATAGCGTCATCGTCGAAGATGATCGTGGCCGGGGTGCTGCTGCGCCTGCAGGACGACGGTCTCATCGACCTGAACGCCCCCGTTTACGACGTGGCCGACTGGGGAAGTGCCCACCCCGACATCACACCGTCACAGTTGTTGTCCAATAGTTCGGGTTTGGTGGGGTTGCTGCCGAACCCGGCCTACGGCCCGTACCTGTGTCAGTACATAGCTGCCGGTGATCTCCAGAGCTGCGCCGAATCCATCTTCACCACTCCGGACGACGACCCCGATGTTGTACCTCCCGACACCGAGTTCCGATACGGCGGCGCTCAGTGGCAGATTGCCGGGGCACTCGCTGAGATCGCCTCCGGCAAGACCTGGCAGGAATTGATCAACGAGATCTATGTCGAGCCGTGCGGCGTCGATTCGCTGGCCTTCAACAACCACTTCACACAGCTTCCCCTCAACGGCTTCAACTACCCGGTGGAGTTCGAAGCCGATCCGTCGACCCTTGAGGCCACCGACAACCCCAACATGGAAGGTGGCGCTTACATCAACGCCGGTGACTACGCGAGGCTTCTCCTGATGCAGCTTCGCGGTGGCAGATGCGGCGACACGAGGGTGTTGTCACAAGACGCGCTCGACACCATGCACCGGGATCGGATCGGAGATGTCTACTCGGGCAACGCCGGCGACCCCGACACCGGATACGGCATGGGCTGGTGGGTCCACAGAGACACCGGTCTGTTGACTGACAACGGGGCCTACGGCACTGTTCCCTGGCTCGATCTCGACGGTGGGTTCGGTGCCTATCTGGTGGTTGAGGCCACCGGCGAACTCGGTAGCCACCTGGCCGGTCTTCTCTACGAGCCGGTGGCTGCCGCGGTCACCGGGTCCTGACACTCAGGGTGCCGGGTCCGGACCCGACATCGTCTGTTCGAGATGAAGCTCCGCTCGGATCACATCGGCCATGGTTTCGAACATCGAGGCAGGGAAACCCGGGGTCGTGTGAGTCACGAAACGCACCGGCGCACAGTAGTGCCCGTCAAGACATACCGGCCGCGGGGAGTTATTGGGTCGCCGGGTCGGTACGGTTGCGGGCAATCAATGAATGGCCCGGGCACCGCCCGGGAGCAAGGAGATCCCGGTGGCTACCGGTACTGTCAAGTTTTTCAACTCTGAGAAGGGCTTCGGCTTCATCTCACGTGAGAGTGGGGACGACGTTTTCGTCCACTACTCGAACATCGATGGAAGCGGCTACCGGTCGCTCGAAGAAGGCCAGCGGGTCGAATTCGAAATCGGTCCGGGACGCAAGGGCGATGAAGCCCTGTCGGTCCGAGTCGTCTGATTCCAAAATCTGAAGCGTCTGCCCGGGTTCCCCACGGAACCCGGGCAGACGTGCTTTTGGGCCGACCCGACCTTTGTCAGGAGTTTGCGGTCCTCACCTGCGGGATCACCTCTTCGGCCAGAAGCCGCATGGATTCGGTCTCCGGGTAGTCACTGCACCACGGGTAGAAGCCAGTGGCCCCCAGGTCGATGTAGGTCTGCAGCTTCTCGGCAACCTGCTCGGGGGTGCCCACCAGGTTCCCATCCCGCCATGAGTCGTAGGGCTCGCCGTAGAACGATCGACTGCCCCCATCGACTATCTCCCGGTCGGACTCGCGTATGAACACCTCTGGTGACCATGTCTTTTGGATCTCGTCGTAGTCGCGCCCCACCGTGCTGCAGTGTTCACGCAAAACATCGCACTTGCGGGCGAACTCGTGGGGTTTGCCCCCGAAATTCGAGGCATCGGCCAACCGGGCCACCACCCGAAGGGTGAGCTGTTCGCCTCCACCCCCGATCAGCACCTGGGGTCGAGGCTTCTGCACCGGTTTGGGATCGCACTGGGCGCCGTCAAGGTGGTAGTGACGCCCGTGGTAGGTCACGTCGGGTTCGCTCCACATGGCCGTCACGATCTCGACGGCCTCCTTCATCATGCGGATCCGGTCGGCCGGTGGTTCGAAATCGTAGCCATATCCCTTGAATTCGTGTTCGTACCAGCCGGCACCGACGCCCCAGATGAGTCGACCGTTGGACATCACGTCGATGTTGGAGGTGATTTTCGCCGTGAGACCCGGCTCCCTGTAGGGGGTGCACGAGACCATTTGGCCCAGCTTGATCCGGCTGGTCACCTGCGAGATGGCTGCCAGTGTCGTCCAGCATTCGAACATGGTCTCGTGGGCTGGGACGGGCACGTTGTGATAGTGGTCGTAGACCCAGAGCGAGTCGTAGCCGAGCTCCTCGGCAAGCTGGGCGAGTTCAATCGACTTGGCCCATTTCTGGACGGGATCGTCGATGGATACGAGCTCCATTTTCCAGCCTTGCGGGATGAAAACACCAAATGTGAGGTCCATGCGGCAAGTTCTAGCCCAGATGGGAGGTCGCCCGCTGAGATAAGCGACCCGCGCAGGATCTACCATCGGCTTGACAGCTCGCCGTCAGAAGCGGATTGTCGAGGCCACAATCAAAAGGGGGGCAGACATGGATACCGGTAATCCGTCCGCAGAAAGCGGGAACGCACGTTTTCGGCCCAGTCGAATCCTGATCGACTCTCCCGACGGCCAGGCAGCGTTCGATCGCGACATCCTTGCCCGGATGGGCCACGGGATCTTGGCGTGTCACGGTCCCAGCAGCGGCACCATCTGCCCGATTCTCGACAGTGGACACTGCGATCTTGTCGACAACGCCCACGGCGTGATCTTCCAGCTTGACCTCGACGAGGAGAATCACCGGGAGATCCTCGCCAAGTATGTGGAGGAACTTGATCCCGGCATTCCCCTACGCGTGAAGGTGCGACCCGGCCAGGAGACTCGCTACGCCGATCTGCTCGAAGGAATGGAGGTGTGGGCCGACGAACCGTCGGTGACCGACCTCGACGCGTTCTCATCAAGGGTCGAAGCCTACGAACGCACGTCTGCTCCCGACGAGCCCTGAATCATCGCTTCCAGGTGGCGGGAACGGCTGCCATCGGGCAGTCGATCAGCGCGGGAAGGTGACGCAGCATCGAGCCGCTGAGAAGGGCAGCCGCCAATGATGGGTGGTGATTACCGAGCACCACCATCGAAGCATGATGCTCGGTGGAGGCAGCCGCGATCTCGGTGGAGGCGACCCCACTTCGGACCTCGCCGTCGATCTTGAGTCGCGGGTGCCGTTCTCTGACCCGCCCGACCAGTTTCCGCATCGACACCGCGTTGGCGGCCACCACAGATGCCGAGTCGATGCTCATCTCCGGATCGAAGTAGGACGGAGGTTGATTGATCCCGACAAGGATCAGCGATAGGTCGAACTCGGTTGCGAGCCGCGTCGCCCACTCTAGATGAGCCGATTCCAGATCGGCGGTGCCGCTGATGCCAACGACGACGTTGCCGGAGATCGGCTTGGCCTCGCAACGGCTGTTCGTGACGATCAGAGGATCGGAGCAACGATGCAGGAGCTTGCCCACGTTTCCGCCGACGTGCTGGTGGGTCCACCCCTTCTTGTCCTCATGACCGACCACTATTGTCGCCGAACCGTGGTTCGACGCCACGACCATGAGTGCGTTGGCGCCACTGTCATCAAGCATTTCGCACTTGGGCTTCACCCCGAACTCACCGGCGGGCTCGGTCCACGGGCCCTGGAGAAGCGCTTCACGACGCGACCTCACCGAATCCAGATTGATCTGCGCTGCCGCGGCGATCAACTGCTCGGCAGGGGAGTAGCCGTGGACCGCGATCACCTCACCTTGTTCAGCCTGCGCCGCTGCCCAACGTAGGGCACCAGCGGACCCCTCCGAACCGTCGATGCCGACGACGAGTCGACCCAAGAGTCCCATGACACTGTCTCCTTGTGGCAGATCTCCTCGATTCGTGATTCACCCAATTTCACCACAGCGCCTACTGTGACGCCATGGCGATTCCGGATCAGTCCTCAGTATTCTTCAACCCGCTCGATGCCGATTATGTGCCCAATCCTTTCCCTCACCTGGCCCGGATGCGCGAGGATGCCCCGGTCCAGCAGACCCTGGCCGGGCCATGGGCCCTGTTTCGATACAACGACGTGTTCAGGCTGCTTCGAGACCCCACACTCAGCGTCGACGACACCAACGCCGATCTGAGCGACAGTCAGCGGGCGGTGATGTTCGATGAGCTCTACGGGGAGGACGTGCCCGCCCCGGACACCTCGATTCTCAACACTGATCCCCCCGACCACACCAGGCTCCGTCGCCTGGTGTCGAAGGTGTTCACCCCACGAGCCATTGAGGCTCTGCGGCCCATGATCCAGGGCAAGGTCGACGCGGCTCTGGATCAGATGGAGGCCGACGTTGTCACCGATGTGGTCGACAGACTCGCCTTTCCCCTCCCGTTCGACGTGATCTCCGAGATGATGGGGATGCCCGACTCCGACCGAGACCAGATCCGCGACTGGTCGGAGGCGTTGGTGAAGACCCTCGACCCGATCCTGACCGAGGACGACGTGCGGGCCGCCCACGCAGCCAACATCGCGATGCGCGACCACATCGACCGGGTCATCGAGTGGAAGCGATCGAACCCCGGCGACGACCTGATGACCAAGTTGATCGATGCCGAGGATGATGGCGACCGCCTGTCAGCGGTGGAGTTGCGCGATCAGGTCTCGGTGCTTTTCGTGGCCGGCCACGAAACCACCGTGAATCTGGTGGGTACCGGGATATACGAGATGCTGCGCCACCCAGACCAGATGAAGCTCTGGATCGACGATCCCGATATCTCGGTCAACGGCATCGATGAGCTGCTCAGATTCGTGTCGCCGGTTCAGTTCTCTCGGAGGATCGCCACCGGCGACATCGAGTACGGGGGTTCCATCATCCCCAAGGGCTCGTTCGTGCTCGCTGGGCTGGCATCGGCGAATCGAGACCCGCGACATTGGGGCCCCGACGCCGATTGCCTCGACCTTGCTCGTGACGGAGCAGGCACTCATGTGTCGTTCGGCAGCGGCATCCACTACTGCCTCGGATCGTCTCTGGCCAAACTCGAGGGACGGATAGCGATCGGGTCATTCATCACAAGGTTCCCGAACGCCCGGGTGGTCGATGAGCCGGAATGGAACGGCCGCATCAACTTGAGAGGGATTCAGAAACTGATGGTCGACGTTTCGCCTCGGGCCTGAGATCAGTTCAGCTCGGCCAGAGCGATGCCGCTCTCACCGGCAACGGCGTAGGCCATTATCAGCCGACCATCGGTCTTGAGCAGAGCCGGATCTCGCAGCTGATTGACGTGGCCGTGGGCCACCGAACGGATCGACGGTGCCACCGGGGCGTCAGCGCCCTCCCACCGATGTTCGGGCCTCAGCAACTCCGAAGTGTCGCCCACCTTCCAGCGGTTCCAGTCGTCGGCCATGTCGATTGTCGTGTGAAGCAACCGTTCCGGAGCATCGCCCACACGACTCCATATGACATGGAGGGTTTCGTCGCGGACCGTCACGGCAGTGTGGCGCATCGACTTGTCGAACAGGGTGGGACCGGCCTCGAAGTTGGTGAGCCCGTCGACGGAACGCGAGAAATGCCCGGGCATGGTCAGAGCGTGGGTAAGGCCACGGAATTCAAACGCCCGCATGTACGGCGACCCCAGCACCTCCGGGCGGGCAACGAAATTTATGCCATCGGAGGACACAGCGGCTCTGGTGACCTGAACCGCCAGGGAATCGAGGCCGTGGAAATACATCACGAAGCGATGGTTGGCGTGATCCACGTGGACATCGGGTGATGCGATGTGAGGGGTGACGCAGTCAGCCATGAGGTCGTCGGGAAGGTGATCAGGCCCGAGCACCTCGGCGAACGCGGCCCGCAAGCGGTCGACCTGCTCCCTGTTGGCCCGCGGAGGTTCGGTCGGGAAGCACGACTGTGACAGGCGAAGACTCCCGGGCCGATAAACGGTCCACGGGCCCTCGATCTCGTCGGCGAACGCCAACCGGATGTAGCTGCCCTTGTGGTCGGCGAAATAGAGATGGAACCGACCGAGAGCATCTCCGGCCCATGTCGGCATCTCCACAAGGGACGGCCCCTGGATGTTGGTGCCGAGTTCGGGTGCCGCGTCGGGGCCGATTATCGGTCCGGAGCCGAGTCGTGTCGCTCGCATCGCGGCGAGACTAATGTGCCGCCATGCGCGAACTCGTATTCACCCGGGGGCTGTTGCCCGCCATCGACCGATTTGCCGACAAAGTGGGTTTCATCGACCGGGATTACACCGGTACCTACGCCCAACACGGCGACCGTGTGGCCCGGTTGTGTCGGGCGTTGAAGAGCGAGCTCGGCGTCGGTGCCGGAGACCGTTTTGCGGTGATGGCGACCAACAGCCACCAGTACCTGGAGCTCTACCACGCGGCGTTCCTCGGAGCCGGGGTGATCAATCCGCTCAACCTGCGCCTGGCCGGCAAGGAACTCGACTACATCGTGCGCGACTCCGGAACCGAAGTGGTGTTTGTCGACTCCTTCTTCGCCGGGCTTTTCGCCAAGGCCATGGCTGAATCCGACGGCCCGAGCCCGATTCGCCATGTGGTGCTCATGGGCGACGGCGATGTTCCCCACGACATGAAATACGAAGACCTGCTCGCGTCGGTTGATCCGGTCTTCCCGGATGAGCCCGATGAAACCGATCCGGTGGTGCTCATGTACACCGGTGGCACCACCGGCCTGCCCAAGGGCGTACTGGTCGAGCATCGCGCTGAGATGCTCAACCTCTACCACATCGCGATGGTGCTCAACTTCGATGAGAACGCCGTGTATCTCCACCAGACCCCCATGTTCCATGCGGCTTCCATGGGGGGCATCCTCGGCACCCCGTCGTCGGGTGCCGTCACCACCTTCATGCCGTTGTTCGATCCGGCTGGGGCCATGTCGCTGATCGAGGCCCACGGAGTGACCCAGACCGTGATGGTGCCCACCATGATCGGCATGGTTCTCAACCATCCGGAGTTTCGGCCCGAGCGTCTCGAATCGCTACGCGTGCTCACCTACGGGGCATCGCCGATGCCGGCAGCCATCCTCGACAGGCTGCTGTCCCTCTACCCCAACCTCGACATCACCCAGGGTTACGGCATGACCGAATCGTCCTCGGTTCTCACCTGGCTCAGTGCCGACGACCACCGGGTGGGTGGAAACAGGCTCCGATCCGCCGGGCGGGCACTACCGGGCGTGGTGTTGTCGATACGCGACGAAGAAGGCAACGAGATGGCCAAGGGTCAGACCGGCGAGGTGTGCGCCAAGGGCGGCAACTACATGCGTGAATACTGGAACAAGCCCGAAGCCACCGCCGAGGCGTTCGCCGGAGGCTGGTACCACACCGGCGACGCCGGTTACATCGACGAGGACGGCTTCCTCTACCTGGTCGATCGAGTGAAGGACATGATCGTCACCGGTGGGGAAAACGTCTACTCGGCCGAGGTTGAGAGCGCCATCTCCAAACACCCGGCCGTCGAACAGGTGGCCGTCATCGGAATCCCCCACGAGACATGGGGCGAGCAGGTTCACGCGGTGGTGGTCCTACGGCAGGGCGCCGAGGCCACCGAGGACGACATCATCGAAGCGGCCAAGGCCGAAATAGCGGGCTACAAGTGTCCCAAGTCGGTGTCGTTTCGCGACGAGCCACTGCCGCTGTCCGGGGCCATGAAGGTGTTGAAACGCGATCTGCGGGCGCCCTATTGGGAAGGACACGATCGGGGCGTCAACTGATCCGTCGGTATCAGGCGAAGACCGACCCGTAGGCCAGAAGTCCGGCCACGCCGCCTGTGTGTATGAAAACCATGTTGTCGCAGGAGTCGAACCGGCCGGTTCGGACCATCTCGAACAGCCCGGCCATGGCCTTGCCGGTGTAGACCGGATCCAGAATCAATGCCTCGAGTCTGGCGGTGGTGCCGACTGCTTCGCGCATCGCGTCGGTGGGCAGGCCATAGCCCGGACCGACCTGGGAGTCGTCGATCACCACCATGGTCGGGTCGACCGACCCGGCCGCACCGATCATGTCGGCGGATGTCACCGCAATGTCGAACACGAGCTTCGACAACATCGGGGCGGACATTCCGGCGCTCACACCGGTCACGGGCACGGACACACCGGCAGCAGCGAATCCGGCCACCAGACCGGCCTGCGTGCCGGCGCTGGCGGTGGCGTGAACGACATGGTCGACCTCCAGGCCGTTCGTCTCGGCCTGTTTCAGCAGTTCGAAGGCGCAATCGACATAGCCGAGAGCGCCGACCGCATCCGAACCGCCCAGCGGGACCAGGTAGGGGCTGCGGCCATCGCAGGCCAGGTCGTGTCCCCGGCGTTCCAGTGCCACCGCCAGATCGGTGCCCTTGTCCTGCTCGATGATGTCCGCGCCGAGAAGCCGGTCAAGTACCACGTTTCCCCCGGTCTCATAGGCGGGATCGGGAATCGCATGCCGGTTCTCCAACAGGAGCTCGCATCGAAGTCCCACTCTCGCGGCAGCGGCCGCGGTCTGACGAGCATGGTTGGACTGCATGGCGCCGACCGTGACAACGGTGTCGGCTCCCCGCTCGATGGCATCGGCGATCAGGAACTCGAGCTTTCGGGTCTTGTTGCCACCGGTGGCCAGACCGGTCGCGTCGTCGCGCTTGACCCATATTCGGGGACCTCCGAGCAACTCGCTCAGACGGTCGAGAGGTTCCAAAGGGGTCGGCAGGTGGCCAAGCTTGATCCGGGGCAGGTCATCGATCGACATCGCCACAAACTAGGCGCTTGCCGGGTGTGACGAGGCGCCGCGCGTGTGGAAGTGTGCAGCGATGCAAGAAAGTGAACAAGACCCGATCGACGTCATGTTGTCCACCGTGCCACTCACGGTCAGAGACCAACTGGAGGCTCGGGTCAACCACCCGGAAATTGGCGACCACGTGTTCTTGAGGACCGTCGATGAAGAGTGGACCTACCGCCGGTTCCGCGACACGAGTTGCGCACTCTCACATTTCCTGCTCGAAAGGTGTGGCGGCACCTCGCGGGAATCCCAGGGGCGGGTGGCCATCCTGGCCGACAACCATCCGGAGTTCGTTGCCGTATTCGGAGCCTGTGCCCTGGCCGGCCTGAATCTGTTCGGAATCAACACCGGTCTGCGGGGCGAGACCCTCAGCGGTGTGCTCAACCACTCCGGGGCCAAGGTTCTGATCGTCGATCCGACCTACCTGCCGAGAGTTGAACAGGTCCTCGACGACATGCACATCGACGCCTCCGACGTGTTCGTTCTGACGGGCGGGGGCGAGCGCGATCTGTGGGCCCATGTCGACACGGCCGCAGCGGGCAGTACGGATCTTCCCGATGTCGAAGTAACGCCAGAGACTCCCTTGATGGTCATCTATTCGTCCGGCACCACCGGGCTGCCCAAGGGGATCAACAACAACAACCTCAAGTTCCTGAGCGCCGGCTACTTCATAGGAAGTCAGGTTGAGTTGGGGAGGCAGGGGGTGGGTTACGCGGCGATGCCCCTGTTTCACTCCAACTCGATGTTCATGGCAGTCATGCCGGCCTTCGTCAACGGCGCCACGCTGGCCATGCGGGAGAAGTTCTCGGCGAGTGGTTTTGTCGACGACGTGCTCAACATGGGCGTCACCTACTGGAACTACGTCGGCGAACCCGCTCACTACATTCTCGAGAGCATCTCAGAACGGTGTGGTGGTGATGTCGATCGGATTCATCGTGAGATCACCAACGACCCACGCAACCGGCTTCGGGTCACCATGGGAAACGGGGCGTCGCCGCCGGATATCGATCGGATGATCGACTGGTTCGGTCTCGACGACATGCACGAGTTCTACGGATCCACGGAAGCGGCCATGTCGGTGGTGCGCAAGCGCACCGACCCGCGGGGAAGTGTGGGCGAGATCAAGGACCCGGCCGTGTGCATTCTCGGCCCCGACGGCGAATGCCCACCGGCCGAGATCGACGATGAGGGTCGAATCCTGAACTACGACCAGGCGGTCGGCGAGATCTGCCGCATCGCACCCGATGCCGGGCTGTTCCAAGGCTACTTCGAAAACGACGACGCCACCGAGTCGAAATACCGCGACGGGGTGTACAGATCCGGCGACCTGGGTCATGTGCTGGTCGTCGATGATGTCCGATACCTGTTCTTCGACGGTCGCACCGACGATTGGATTCGCAAGGACGGTGAGAACTTTTCGGCGTTCCAGGTGGCCCGTGAGATTGCCAAGCACCCCGATGTTGCGCTGGCCGCCTCATACGGTGTGCCCTGCCCGGTGTCCGACGAGTGGCTGATGGCGGCGGTGCTGCTCGACGATGGCGCCGAGTTCGACCCACAGGGGTTCTTCGAGTTCTGCGAACGGTCATGTGTGGACGGCGCGATGGATCGCAAGTGGTTCCCCGATTTCATCCGGGTGGTCGAAGACTTCACCTTCACCGAGACCAAGAAGATTCTGGTCCGCGATCTCAAACGGGCCCACTACTCGCCGCTCTACGCCGATGATCCCGTCTATTGGCGACAGCGGGGCGACACCGCCTACCGTCTCTTCACCGCCGACGACTACGCCATCCTCAGAGCCGAATTCGTGGCCGCTGAGCGGCTCAACACTCTCGAACCACGTCAACCAGATTCAAAGACATCGGAGCAGAAATGACCCACGGAGGAAGACTCGCCGCCCGCACGCTCAAGGCGGCCGGAGTCGAATGCGTTTTCACGCTCTCGGGCGGCCATGTGATGGCCATCTACGACGGTTGCATCGACGAGGGCATAGAGGTGATCGACGTGCGTCATGAGCAGGCCGCCGTTCACGCCGCTGACGCATGGGCCCGACTCCATCCCGGCAAGGTGGGGGTGGCCATCCTCACCGCCGGCCCGGGGGTCACCGACGGGGTCACCGGAGTGGCCAACGCCTGGCGGGCCAACTCCCCGATCCTGGTGTTCGGTGGTCAGGGTCCGTTCAACAATCTGCGCCGAGGGTCGCTGCAGGAAATGGATCACGTTTCGGTCATGAAGCCCATCTCCAAGTGGGCTGATGCGTGCTATGAGACCAGCCGGATCGGCGAATACATCGAACTCGCGATTCGCACCGCGGTGTCGGGAATCCCCGGCCCGGCGTTCCTCGAGATACCGATGGACGTGCTCAGCGCCCCCCTCGACCTCGACACGATTCCCGAACCACGGTTTCGCGACTATCGGGTCATGTCGGGCGCACCGGAGAATCAGGTGGATGACGCGGCCGCAATCGTCGCCGCTGCCGAGCATCCGATGGTGATGGCCGGTACTTCCCTGAAGTGGAGCGAAGGCGGCCCCGCCCTGCGGCGCTTCGTCGAGGCCACCAACATTCCGGCGTACACCAACGGCATGGCTCGTGGTCAGCTGTCGATGGACCATCCACAATTCTTCAACCGCACCCGCAAGATGGCCCTGGGCAGGGCCGATGTGGTCGTGCTCGCAGGCACCACCCTCGACTTTCGCATGAGGTTCGGTGCATCGATACCCGCCGACGCCAAGATCGTTCAGCTGGATCTCGATGAGACCCTGATCGGGCAGAACCGGGCCGCCGACGTTGGCCTGGTTGGCAATCTGGGTGTCAACCTCGACGCGCTGCGGGTCGCCCTGGGTGCCGATGTCGATTTCAGCGATTGGTCGAACGAACTGAGGGTCGCCGAGGACGAGGCCGATGCCGCCCTGGCGGGCCAGCTCGACAGCGACGAAGTGCCGATCGATCCGCTGCGGCTCTGCAAGGAGATCGCCGCGGCCGTCACCGACGACATGATCGTCATCGGCGACGGGGGAGACATCGTCGCCCAGGCCTCGAAGGTCATCCGAGTGCCCGCCAACGGCGGATGGATGGACCCCGGCCCGCTGGGCACGCTCGGTGTCGGCATGCCTTTTGCCTTGGCCGCCCAGAAGGCCAACCCCGACAAGCGGGTGATGATCGTCTACGGCGACGGCGCGTTCGGTCTCAACGGCTTCGAGTTCGACA
>CAZDYO010000021.1:0-13948 GCA_964509555.1 uncultured Acidimicrobiales bacterium | reverse complement strand
GATGCATCGAACCGTGGCCTGCCGACCGATCGGATCGAGACAGTTTCCGTACCACACGGTGTCGAGGGGCCGGAGATCGGAGGTGGCCACACTGGCCACCAAGCAGGCACGATCCGGGAAACCGGACGGGCCCACGAACACCACCTCACCGACGCCCGCATACGAAAACAACGACGCGGTGATGGCCCCCGGAGGATAAAGAAAGTCGGCAAACGGCGCTTTGACGATCCGGTCCTCGGGGGGACCGTCGCCAAGCACTATCGAGACATCGCGGGACAGGCCGGTGGTGAGAGCGGGATCGGCAGGGGGAACTCCACCAGGAACGGCACCTCCGGCAAGGGTGGTTGGAGCCGCGGCGAAACGAAGGGTTCCCTGAGTGCGAGCGGGCTGGTCGTTGAGTGCATTCCAGCCGATCACACCGCCAACCGAGGCGCCGATCAACACGACAAGAGCCACCGTGACATTGATGATTCGCTGCCGACGACCCGACTTGAGCGCCTCGGTGACCTGGGTCTCATCGATTCGCTCCTGCAGAGTGAGCGGGCCGAAGGCCTCCGAACGGGCTCCTCCGGTGAGAAGATCGCGCCACCGTTCGGCGAGGTCGGCGGGCATTCGAGCCAGGTAGGTCTCGAACGCGGCATGTTCATCGGTGCCGAAAAGGATCGTGAGGCTGTTGATGCGAGCAAACTCGACGGCATCGACCGCTTCGGTGAGCTGACGGTCACCGGCCAGGGCCACCAGAAAGTCGCGGGCCTCAATATCGGCCTGCGCCGCCGACCACGGTGGGCCGGCCGGCGCGGTTCGAATGCGTCGGGCTGCCGTCTCGGCGCGCAGAAACGCCCTGTTGTCGTCGGATGGCTCGTCGAAACCGGACCTCAGGTGCCAGTCGGGAACCGTTTCGTCTTGGATCGGTGGCTCGGGCGGAGAATCGATGACCTGAGGCTATTACGGCTCACACCCATCGCACCGTCACCAACTCCGCCGCGGCGTCGACTTGTCCGGGCATCATGGGGCGTGCCGAATCCCCGCTTGGTCCTCGCTTCTCTGTCACCTCGCCGCTCCGAGATCCTGTCGAGATTCGGTCTTGGGTTCGATGTCGAGCCCGCCGACGTCAACGAGGACGTTCTCCCCGATGAGCTCCCGGCCAACTACGTGACCCGGGTGGCGATGGAGAAGGCGACCGCTGTCCATCGTCCTGACACCGTTGTGGTCGCCGCCGACACCGCGGTCGTGCTGGGTGGACGGATTCTTGGCAAACCGAAGGATCCCGAACATGCCGCCAGGATGCTCTCGCGATTGTCGGGCAAGCGACACGAGGTCATCACCGGGGTGGTGGTGGCGCTCACCGACGCCGACGCAACACAGAGGGTCGTGACCGGCACGGAGTCCACCAATGTCCGATTCTCCGTGCTGACACCACGACGAATCGCCTGGTATGCGGCGCTTCCGGAGCCGCTTGACAAGGCCGGCGCCTACGGCATGCAGGGAGCCGGATCGCTGTTTGCCGACTGGATCGAAGGCAGCGTCACCAACGTGGTGGGGCTCCCGGTGCAACTGCTCGATCAGCTCTTCGACGAGCTCGGTCTCGACCTGCTGTCGTTCTCGGCCCGAGGCGCACACGATCCACCTTCGTAGCCTTGGTTGCGTGGACGCAGATTCGAATTCCCGGACCGGTGGTTTCACCCCCGCCGCACAAGATGAGTTCTCCGCGTTGCATATCGGCGGGCTGCGGGTGTGGCCACCAGTGGTTCTCGCCCCCATGGCGGGTGTCACGAACGCTCCGTTCCGCACCCTGTGCCGCCGCCATGGGGCCGGCCTCTACGTCAACCAGATGATCACCGCCCGTGCCATCGTCGAGGGTCACCGCAAGAGCATGGAGTTGGCTGCGTTCGCACCCGGCGAGTCGCCGAGAAGCATTCAGCTTTACGGCACCGAGGCCCGGTCGATTGCCGAAGCCACCCGGCGTCTGGTCGATGGCGAGGGCGTCGACCACATCGACATGAACTTCGGTTGCCCCATGAAGAAGGTCACGCGACACGGCGGAGGTGCGGCGTTGCCATGGAAGCGCGAGCTCTACCGCTCGATCGTGGCCTCCGCCGTGAAGGCGGCCGGCGACATACCGGTCACAGTCAAGTTCAGAGTCGGAATCGACGACCGGACCACGACCTTCATCGATGCCGGAGTAATCGCCGAGCAGGAGGGATGCCGGGCTGTGGCCCTCCACGCCCGGACCGCCAACCAGCTCTACAGCGGGTCGGCCGACTGGTCCAGGATCGCCGAATTGAAAGATGCCGTCACATCGATCCCGGTGTTGGGCAACGGCGACATATGGGAGGCGTCCGACGCGCTCGCCATGATGCGCCAGACCGGCGCCGACGGAGTGGTCGTCGGCCGTGGCTGCCTGGGCAGACCATGGATCTTCCGCGACCTGGCGAAGGCCTTCAACGGTGAGCCTCTGCCCGAGCGACCCACCCTCGGTGAGGTACTCGACGAGATGATCGAACACGCCGAGTTGCTTTGTGAGTGGATGGGCGAGCCCAACGGTATTCGTGACTTTCGAAAGCACACCGGCTGGTATCTGAAGGGATTCCCGATCGGCTCGCGGGTGCGTCACCAGCTCAACCAGATCGATTCACTCGACAATCTCCGGGCAGTGACTGGCAGCCTCGACCGCTCCATCGCGTTCCCAGAGGGCGCGATGCGGATCGTGCGTGGTCACCATGGGTCACCGAAGACGGTTCAACTTCCCGAGGGTTGGCTCGATCGTCGCGACGACCTGGTCGAACTTTCCGCCGACGCCGAGGCGCTCGTGTCAGGTGGCTGATGTTGGTACCGCCGGCACCACGATTGGTCCGGCGGCATCGTCGATGATCATCACCTTCGCGCCGAAATACTCCGAGATATTGGCCTCGGTAAGCACCTCACGTGCCGATCCGGAGGCCACCACCCGACCCTCGGCGAGCATCGCAAGATGGTCGCCGTAGCGGCCCGCCAGAGTGAGGTCGTGTTGGGTGGCAAGGATCGCTATCCCGGATTCGCGGCGAAGCTGATCGACCAATTCGAGGACATCTTGTTGGTGCCCGAGGTCGAGTGCGCTGGTGGGCTCGTCGAGCAACAGCAGATCTGCTTCCTGCGACAGTGCCCGGGCCAGCACCACACGCTGGCGCTCGCCCCCCGACAGTGACGCGACCTCCCGCCCTGCGAAGCGCGACAGGTCGAGGCGGCTGATAACACTTCCGACCACAGCCCGGTCGTGGCGCGACTCGGCCGAGAAAACCCCACGGTGAGGGGTGCGGCCGAGCATGACGTAGTCGACGACGGTCATGCCGGGCGGGATCACGGGGATCTGCGGCACAAGGGCCACCGCACGAGCCCGCTCACGAATCGGAAGGTCCACCCTGCCTGCGATCTCCACGAGCCCATCGTTGTCCAGCCCACCGATGATCGCTCGCAAAAGACTGGTCTTTCCGGCGCCGTTCGGACCGACGATGGTGGTCCAGCCACCAGCTAACACCTCAATGTCCACGCCGTCGAGGACGACGGAGGCGCCGTACTTCACGGTCACACCCGCGGCCCGCAGAACCGAGGTCACCACGCTCTCCTCGACGAGGTACGCAGAACAACCACGAAGAACGGTGCTCCGATGAACGCAGTGACCACCCCGATCGGTAGTTCGGCCGGGCTGATCATGGTTCGAGCCAGCAGATCGGCCGACACCATGAAGGCGCCACCCACCAGAATGCTCATGGGCAGCACCGCCTTGTGGCCGACGCCAACCAGCAGGCGCACGGCGTGGGGAACAATGATCCCCACGAATCCGATGAGGCCGCTCACCGAGACTGCAGCCGCCGCCCCCAGAGACGAAACCACCACCACGACCGCTCTGATTCGTCGGGGATCGAGACCGAGGCTGGCAGCCTCCTCATCACCGACCGACAACACATCGAGTGCGTGGCTGTAGCGGATGACCACCGCGCAGGTGATGACGAAATAGGGGGCCAGCAGGGTGACCTCTCCCCAGCCGGAGGTGGCCAGTCGACCGAGAATCCACGAGTAGACCTCGCGGATCACGTCGCTGTGACGCTGCAGAACATAGGTCTGGAGAGCCGTCAGAAAACTCGCGACCGCCACTCCGGCCAGCACCAGCGACACCGTGGACCGGCCGCCGATATTGCCGGCTGCGTACGATATCGCCACCGCAACCAACGCTCCGGCAAACGCCGCCAGCGGAACCGCATCCACGAGCCCGGTTCCGCTGCCGACCCCAGAGACAATCGCCAGGGTGGCACCCAGGCCCGCCCCGGCTGCGATTCCGAGGAGATACGGATCGACAAGCGGATTGCGGAACGCGCCCTGATAGGCGGCACCCGTCAGCGACAGGATCGAACCGACGAGCAACCCGAGCACCACACGCGGAAGTCGAATCTGGGTGACGATCGCCGACTGAGCCGCGCTGAGCCCGGAGTCGATCCTGACACCGGGCACCTGATCAAGTATCTCCTTCAATGCGTCAAGCCAGCCGATCGAAGCCGGACCGATGGTGACCCCGGCCAGCACCGACGCACCGAGACCGAGCCAGGCGACCGCGAACCAGCCGATGGGGAAACGCCTCGTCTCCACGACGAAGTGTTCCGCATCGGCTGATCCGAAGCCGTCGATCATGTCAGCCCGCCACCGACAGGCTCTCCAGCGCGGCCGCGATGCTTTCGGCCAACTGCACGATGCGCGGACTCCAGCGCGAGGCGATGTCGTCGTTGAGGATGATGATGTTGCCGTTCTTCACGGCGGTGATCGTGTCCCAGCCCGGGCGGGCCGAGGCGCTCTCAGCGGTCTCGCCGCTGTAGAGCGAATCCGCCAGAAAGATCAGGTCCGGGTTGGCGTCGATTATGTACTCGTTGCTGAGCTGGGGGAATCCGAAGGCCGACCCGTCGGGGTCGGCTGCATCAGCAATGTTCTCCAAGCCGAACAGGTTGTAGATCTCACCCAGGAACGTTGAGGAGGTGGCGGTGTAGAGAGTGCTGTCGATCTCATGAAAGTAGGTGATTCCCGAGCCATCGGGGGCGGTGACCACCAGATCGATCAATTGGCTCTTGATCTCGTCGATCAGATCCGAGGCCTCCTGTTGGTGACCGGTGGCCGCGCCGAGTTCCCCGATTTGGTTGTAGGTGTCGGCTATCGACGAGGCGGCCGGTTGCACCAGCGACTCGACACCAATGGCTGAGAGACCCGAGACCAGATCACCGGGGTCGTAGCTGGTGACCACGAGGTCGGGATCGAAGCCGGAAATCGCCTCGACGTTGGGCTCGAATGCGCTCAGTTCGGTCACGGGCGCATCCGTCGGATAGTTCGACAACGAATCGACGGCGACGACCTGGTCACCGGCGCCGATGGCGAACAGGATCTCGGTGGCCGTCGGTGAGAGCGACACGATGTGTTGGCCGGTTGCGGGCGCTTCCGTCGTCGCCGAAGCGGCCGTGGTGGGGGCCGGTGCCACGGTCGTGGTTTGGAACGCCGTCGTGGTCGGGACCACCGTGGTGGTGGACGACGATGCGGTCGAGTTGCTCGAGCCGCATGCCGAGGCGAGAGTGGCGACGATCGCCACCGTGGTCAGTATTCGTCTCATGGGGATACCTCCTATGGCTCGAGGTCGAGGCACGAGCGACAGGGGTCTCCGGTCGCACGAGCCGTCCCTGTTCCTCGAGGGTCGGGTCGTGAGTGTCTGTCGGGAGGCGACCGGACTCGTTCGCTCCCTCGATTGAAGGGATCGACTTCACCGTTGCGGGTCAGCGCCGGGTTCAAACCGGACTTCGCTCCTTGCGGACGACAGGAGCCTATGCCGAGATGTCGTCGAGACGACCAATCGCGTCGGACACGATCCGCGAGATCAGCTCCGAGCAGCTCGGGAGGTCGTCGACCACCCCGACGCATTGTCCGGTGGGCAGTATCCCCACGTCCACCCGGCCCTCGACCATGGTCTGACGGGTAAGCATCGGAGCGTTGGCCGCCATCATCGTCTGAGCCCAGGAGAGTCCCTGGTTTCGCCGCATCGCCAGCCCCTCCCCGAGCAGCGCCCGAAGCGACGTGTTGGTGAGCTTCCTGAAACGCAGCGCGTTGAGCGCGGCACGCGGAAATCGTGTGAGCCCGGCGCGTTCGAGTTGTTCGACCATGTCGGTGCGAATGACCCGCTGGGGAGCCCCGTCTATCGCCCTCGACACGACTGTTCCCGTCACCGGGGTGGAGAGGTAGACCGACTTGATCACGTCGGGCACGGGACTGTCGGAGGTGAGGAGGAACCGCGTGCCCATGGCGATGCCGGAGGCACCCCATGCGAGTGCCGCCGCCAGGCCACGGCCATCGTGGAATCCGCCGGCGGCGATCACCGGGATGTCCACGGCGTCGAGTACCTGGGGAAGGAGCAGCGAGGTGGGCACGGTGCCGGTGTGTCCGCCACCTTCAGCGCCCTGGCACAGCACCGCATCGACCCCCCACTCGGCAACCTTCTCGGCATGGCGTCGGGCACCGATGGTCGGCATCACCACCACTCCCCCGTCGCGCAGTTTCTTCACCATGTCAGGGCGCGGGGCCTGGGCGAAGCTCGCCACCTTCACCCCGGCGGTCACAAGATGATCGACACGGTCCTCGACATCGGGGGCGTCGGTGCGAAGGTTCACCCCGAATGGACGGTCGGTGGCCTCACGGATCGTCGATATGGCCGCCTTCATCTCCGGAAACGTCATTGTGGCCGCGGCCAGGATGCCGAGCCCTCCGGCTTCGGCGGTGGCCTTGACGAGAGACGGACCGGCCACCCATCCCATTCCGGTCTGCACGATCGGGTAGTCGATACCGAACAGTTCCGTGGCCCGTGTGCGAAGGCGTGGATCGGGCGATTCTGCAGTGTCGATCATCACATTCTCCGGTCTTGCGGGCCACGGCGATGCTACAGACGCTCGGACTCACCACGGAATCGAACCATGTGACCGCTCGCACGGCTGGGGGCGTATCGTCAAATCCATGACATCACCGGGCTCCCGCCTGCTCGCCGACCGATACCGCAACAAGGGCACCGCTTTCACCAGGGAGGAACGCGACCGCCTCGGCCTCCACGGCCTGCTGCCTCCGGTGGTCGAGGATCTCGACACGCAACTCGAGCGAATTCGAACCGAATACGAGTCGAAGAGATCCGACCTCGGGCGACACATCTTTTTGCGGGCCCTGCAGGAGAGAAACTCGGTGGCGTTCTACGCGTTCACCGCGAACAACCTCGACGACGTGTTGCCCATCGTCTACACACCCACGGTCGGGCTCTCGTGTCAGGAGTGGTCCCACACCTATCGCCGTGAACACGGGTTGTTCGTGGCTTGGCCCGACCGCCACCGCATCCCCGAGATGATCGACAATCTGGTGGGCAGCGCAGATATCGACATCGTGGTGGTCACCGATGGCGAACGCATTCTCGGCCTTGGCGATCTCGGCGCCGGCGGTATGGGAATCCCGATCGGCAAGCTGGCCCTTTACACGGTGGCCGGGGGCCTTGATCCGGCCCGCACTCTTCCGGTGATTCTCGACGTCGGGACCGACAACGAGAATCTGTTGTCCGATCCCCTCTACCTGGGCTGGCGCCACAGTCGCGTGAGAGGCGACGAATACGACGAACTGGTCGACCTCTTCGTCGATGCGCTCAACCAGCGTTTCCCGGGGGTGTTGCTGCAGTGGGAGGATTTCGCGCAATCCAACGCCAACCGACTTCTTGCCCGTCATCGTGATTCAATCTGCTCATTCAACGACGATATCCAGGGCACCGCGGCCGTCACCGTCGCGGCCATCGCTTCGGGTCTGGGCAACGCCGGCGTCGAGTTGCGCGATCTCCGCCTTGTGGTCGCGGGCGCGGGCTCAGCGGGCACCGGGATCGCCGGGCAGGCAGCCCGAGCCCTCATGACCGCCGGCCTCACCGAGGCCGAAGCCCACGAACGTTGTTGGCTGATCGACCGCGACGGGCTGCTCCACGACCGGATGGACGGTCTGCTCCCGTTTCAGAAGCCGTTCGCCAACAAGTGGGAACTGGTCGCCGAACTCGACGACAACTCCGACGGAAAGATCACACTCGCGGAGGTGGTGCGCCACGTCGCCCCCCACGCCCTGGTCGGAGTCACCGGCCAGCCGGGGCTCTTCACCGAGGATGTCATCCGAGCGGCGGCCGCCGGTGTTGAACGGCCCATCATCCTGCCTCTGTCCAATCCAACGGTGCGGGCCGAGGCAATCCCCTCCGACATCTACGCGTGGTCAAATGGCCGGGCCCAGGTGGGCACCGGCAGCCCGTTCGATCCGGTCACGATCGCGGGCCGCGTCCACCACACCTCGCAGGTCAACAACATCTACATCTTCCCGGGCGTTGGGCTGGGTGTCGTTGCCTGCCGTGCCCGCCGCGTTTCCGACTCCATGTTCACCGCCGCGGCCACTGCCATCGGAGAACTCGATCGTGGCGAGTCCCAGCCGGGTCACGCTCCATTGCTGCCCCCGGTGTCCGAGAGCCGCAAAGTCTCACGCCATGTGGCGATCGCCGTGGCCGAGTGTGCCGTCGGAGAGGGTCTCGCCGACCCGATGACCCGAGCCGAGATCGAAGCAAGAATCGATGAAATCGTCTGGGAGCCCGTGTACCGACCAGCGATCCCCGTCTGACCGATCTCGGAACCATCGAAGGCCCCGCGGGGTTCAATCGAGCGGAAGGGAGTCGCCCATGAGCCGACGTATCGAGGATTACGCACTTCTCAGCGACTCGACAACAGCCGCGCTGGTGTCACGCGATGGATCGGTCGACTGGCTCTGTCTTCCCCGGTTCGACTCCCCAGCATGTTTCGCTGCCCTCCTGGGCGACAGCGAGAACGGCAGCTGGTCGATCCGTCCGCTCGGCCCGTTCACCTCCGAACGGGCCTACCTGCCGGGAACCCTGATACTCGAGACGCTTCACCACACAGCCGATGGAACGGTTGCGGTAATCGACGCCATGGTCCCTTCCGGCCGTGACCACCGCATGATAAGGATCGTCGAAGGGCGGTCGGGCACGGTGAAGATGTCGACCCGACTGGTCATACGGTTCGATTACGGCTCCACCGTCCCCTGGGTCACCTCGAGCGGGGGTGAGCTCCAGGCGATCGCCGGACCCGACGCTCTCGTCCTTCGTTGCGACGCCCCGCTCCACGGCGAAAACCACGCCACGGTGGGAGAGTTCACGGTTGGCGCAGGTCAGCGGCTCGGATTCGATCTGGCGTGGCACCGCCCCACCAGACCGGCCCCCACCCGCCGCCCGACCGACCAGCTGCTCAGCGAGGCCATCGACTGGTGGTGCCAATGGTCCGAGCGCCTGTCGTATTCCGGGTCCTACAGCGACGACGTCCATGCGTCGCTCACCGTCCTGAAGGGCCTGACCCACGATGAGGCCGGGTCCATGGTCGCAGCGCCGACAACCTCCCTGCCCGAGTGGCTCGGCGGATCGCGCAACTGGGACTACCGCTACTGCTGGTTGCGCGACGCCACCTTCACCCTGCTCGCGCTCATGCAGGGCGGCTGCATCTCCGAGGCCCGAGCCTGGCGCGACTGGCTCATACGGGCAGTGGCCGGCGACCCATCGAAGATCCAGATCATGTACGGCCTGGCCGGAGAGCGTCGGCTACCCGAAATGGAGCTTCCCTGGCTGGCGGGATTCGAAGGCTCACGCCCGGTCCGGATCGGCAACGGGGCCGCCGATCAGCTGCAGATCGACGTCTACGGCGAGGTCATGGACGCCATGCACCACGCCCGCCTCAGCGGCATGGAACCCGACCATGAGGCCTGGCAGATCCAGAAGGCCATGCTCGACTGGCTCGAGGGCAACTGGCAGCTCCCCGACGAGGGGATCTGGGAGGTCAGGGGCGGCCGGGCCCAGTTCACGTATTCCAAGCTGATGGCGTGGGTCGCCTTCGACCGTGGCATCCGAGCCGTGGAAAGCCATCAGCTCCCGGGCGACACGGCCCTGTGGAGGGCCAGACGCAGGGAGATCCGCGACGAAATATGCGAAAGAGCTGTCGACCAACGCGGCGTGTTCACACAGTCGTACGGCAGCACCACGCTCGACGCATCAACCCTGATGATCCCCCTCGTCGGGTTCCTGCCCGCCAATGACCCCCGGGTGGTGGCCACGGTGGAAGCCATCCAACGCGAGCTCACCGTCGATGGATTCGTGCAGCGCTACCAAGCGTCTGCAGGATCAGACGGGGTTGGCGGCGAAGAGGGCACGTTTCTCCTGTGCAGTTTCTGGATGGTCGACTGCCTCGCCCTGATGGGACGGCAGCGCGAGGCCACCGAGATGTTCGAGCGGTTGCTGTCGCTGCGCAACGATGTGGGCCTGCTGGCCGAGGAATACGACCCGGTGGCGAAACGGCAGCTCGGCAACTTCCCCCAGGCGTTCTCCCATGTCGCCATTGTCGGTTCGGCCGTCACTCTTTGTCCCGTCACCAAGGGTCTGGTCGAGGCTCGCATCGAGGTCGAACCCTGATCTCGCCGACCGTCACGTGATGGCCGTATCGTCTCCGCCATGGGTGCGAATCGTGTAGCAGACGTGGTGATCGTGGGCGGAGGCATAGCCGGGGTCTCGGTCGGATACTTCCTCGCGGAGTTCGGACTGGACGTGATGCTCGTGGAGGCCGAACCGACCCTTGCCCACCACACCACCGGGCGTTCCGCGGCCCAATTCCTCGAGAACTACGGCGACGAAACGGTGCGGCGTATGAGCGTTGCCAGCAGGCCATTCTTCGCTGATCCGCCGCCACGATTCTGCGACACCACACTCTGGTCAAACCGCGCACGCATGCGCGTTGGCGGACCTGAAATGGCCGACGTGTTCCGCACCGAGACCATCAAGGAGCAGAAGCTGGTTCCCTCCACCACATTCCTCGATGCCGACGAGACCGTGGCCATGCTTCCGGTCGTTCGGCCCGAGTTGGTTGGATGTGGCGTGATCGAGCCCAACGCCATGGAGCTGGATGTGGCCGCCCTCCACCAACTCTTCGTGCGGGGGATACGCCATCACGGCGGTGCCATAGCGGTGTCCGAGCCGGCGCAGTCCATCGAGCAGAGACGGCCGGGATGGAGTGTGAGGGCCGGCGACGAGACCATCGAATGCGGCATGGTCGTCAATGCTGCTGGAGCATGGGGTGATCATGTCGCGACGATGGCCGGGGTGGAACCAATCGGGCTGCATCCCCTGCGCCGGACCGCATTCATTGCCCGAATCGACCCGGGGTACGACACCTCGACATGGCCACTCACAGACTTCGAGAACACGTCCGACGGAATGATGCTCTACTGCAAACCGGAGTCGGGCGGACTACTGATCTCGCCAGCCGATGAGACTCCGTCGGAGCCCTGCGACGCCAGACCCGAGGAACTCGACGTCGCCATGGCCATCGACAGACTCAACACGTGGACCACTCTGGGCGTCAGGTCCGTCGCCTCATCATGGGCTGGGCTGCGCACGTTCACGTCCAACCGTTCCCTCGTGGCCGGATTCGCCCCCGGGGCCCCGGGATTCTTCTGGCTCACCGGCCACGGTGGTTACGGCATCCAGACCGCTCCCGGGCTCGGCAGAACCGCGGCGTCCCTGATCGTCGATGGCCGGGTCCCCGACGACGTGGCTGAGATCGGAGTCGATGCCGGCGATCTGTCAGCTGATCGTGAAAGCATCCGCGGACCCCTCAGCGAGTCCCACTGAGCCGGCTCGCCTCCCGCGCCCGGCGTGTGCGTGTGCGTGTGCGTGCCGAAAACCACCAAGATCCCTGCACCGGCAGGGATCTTGCGGAGTCGGGCTGAGAGGATTTGAACCTCCGACCTTCGGTCCCCCAGACCGACGCGCTAACCAAGCTGCGCCACAGCCCGTGACGAGTCGTGATCGTACCGCCGGAGCAGCCCGGTCACACCGACAAAACAATCAGATGATCCAGAGAACCAGCTGAACCAGGCGGTAGGACAGGTAGACGGAGATCACGCCGACCATCAACCAGAAATGCCATGGCACCTTGCGGGTCTCAGCTGCCTTCACGTGCCCCGCGCCGTCCACTGATCCACCGCACTGCGGGCAGGTGCCATCAGAGTTCAGGGAAGTCGGTGTCCAGCTCTTTTCGCATGAGTCACACCACGGCATGCAAGTGCTCCTAGTCGCGCCGGACCACAAGGATCGCGGTGTCGTCGTCGATGACCCCGCCGGCGAAATCCTTGGCCGCATCCAGGAGCGTCTTGCAGAGCACTCCGGGCGCGGCGTTGAGGTCTCGTTCCATTGTCCGGATGATCCGTTCCTCGCCGAACAATTCCTTGCCCTCGCGCGCCTCGGCAAGCCCGTCGGTGTACATCACGACGGTGTCGCCACTCTTCATTGGGATCTCGCGGGAGAAGTACTCGGCCTTGGGGTCGAGCATGAGCAACGGACCGGTGGAGCGCAGCGGGGCCACGCCATCTTCCTGGAACAAGAACGCGGCTGGGTGACCAGCCGAGGCATAGCGCAGGGTCCCCGCCTCTGTGTCGAACACAACAACCACCGCCGAGATGAACTCCTCGTCGCGCTCACCGGCAGCCAGCTGGGCGTTGAGTTCCTCGAACGCCTGGGCCGGGTCGCGGAACTGGCGCAGAAAGACACGCAGCAGATACTTGGCCTGGAAAGCCGTTATGGACGACTCGATGCCATGACCGGCCACGTCTCCGATCACGGCGGCGACCCTGCTGGGGCCCACCCGGTGGACATCGAAGAAATCGCCGGCCATCAGACCTGAACCGGCCTCGTAGACCCGTCCGATCTCAAAACCCCGGAAGTCGGGAAGCTCATGCGGCGCCAAGCGGGCCGCCCAAGCCTTCGGGGCCAGTTGCTCCTGTTCGAGGGCCTCGTCGGCCCGACGTTCGATGTCGTACCGGTTGCGGGCCATGCGGGCCTCGCGGCCGGACAGTCGGGACCACCACAGCGAGGCCACCGCGGGAAGAGCAAGTAGCGACATCGCCAGGACAAGGTCGGTGGAATCGACAGTGGCCAGTACTCCCGACACCACCGCCAACAAGAAGTAGACGGAGGCCGCATGGGCTTCCTTGCGGAACGACGCGAAAGCAACCGAGTGGGCTTCGGTGCCGGCGCCCACGTCGGATTCGACCAGCTTCACGATCTTCAGGCGCAGCCGGGCCGAGCGTGCGTAGAGCGCAGACGAAGCCAGACATATCGCGGCGAGAACGCCGAGCACGATTGGAGTCATCTGGCCCTCCTGGGAACATCCCGGATCTGGCGATGATAGCGGCCGTTCACCGTTCAGTCGCTCCGCTTGCGGACGCGCATCTTGATGGGCGTGGTTCCGAGTTCAAATGTCTCGCGAAGAAATCGCTCGAGGTATCGCAGGTAGGTGCGTGGCACCTCGCGGTTGGCGAACAAGGTGAACGTGGGCGGGTCGGTGGCACCCTGGGTGGCGTAGAGAATTCGGGCGCCATGGGGAGCCGGTTGCGCGGCCTGGGCAGCGCGAATCGCCTTGTTGACATCCCGGGTGGGTATCCGGGTTCGATACTCCCCGACGGCAGTTTGGAGCGAGGGCCACAGCCGGTCGACTCCCTTGCCGGTGAGAGCGCTGATGCGCAAAACCGGCGCACCCCCCAGAAATGCCAGCTTCCTTTCGACTTCGTCGGCCATCTTCTCACGCCGCTCGGTGTTGAGCAGCTCCCACTTGTTGAGCAGGATCACCACCGGGCATCCAGCGCCATCGACTCGCTCAGCCAGCCGCTGGTCCTGGTGGGTCACCCCCTGGGTGGAATCGATCACCAGCAGCGCCACATCCGATTTGTCGACGGCGTTGAGGGCCCTCACCAGCGAGTAGTACTCGGTGTCGGCGTCAATTCGTGATTTGCGCCGCATTCCCGCGGTGTCGACGAACCGGATCGGACCGGACTCGGT
>CAZDYO010000020.1:0-14255 GCA_964509555.1 uncultured Acidimicrobiales bacterium | reverse complement strand
CCCGGAGGTCTGCGCCGCCCGATGTGGTACGCCCGACCCCTCAAACCAACCGCAGAGTCCTACCTGATGTGACTCCGGATCACGCGAGCTCGTGAATGGTCTTCTCACAGACTGCCCTGAGGGAGAAGCTCGAGCGGATCTGGGCAACGCCCGGGAGTCTCGACAGGTGGGTGCGGTGAATCCGCTCATAGTCCTCGACGTCGTCGGCCACCACGTAGAGGACATAGTCGGCGATGCCGGCCATGAGATGGCAACTCATCACCTCGGGACAATTGCCGACTTCGGCCTCGAATTCAGTCAGCAGCTCCTCCTGCTGTCCGGTGAGGCTGACCTCGACGAATACCGTGGTGGAACGTCCGATGGCGGCCCGGTTGAGCACCGTCGTGTAGCCGTTGATGACTCCGGCTTCCTCGAGACTTCTCACGCGTCGCAGACAGGCGGAGGGGGAGAGGTGGACCTTGTCGGCCAGGGCTGCATTGGTGATACGGCCGTCCCGCTGTAGCTCATTGAGGATGGCTCGATCGGTTGCATCCAGAAGCACGCGCACAACAATCCAATCATCAGATGGCGAATAGATACAGAAACATGCGTAACGGGGCACGCGAGCGCCATATTACGCACCCCTATTGCCCGATGTCACACCTAAGATCCACTTACGTCGATTCTGGGGGTAAAGGTCATGCTCATCGGTGCGCCGAAAGAAGTGAAGGTTGCCGAGCAGAGGGTGGGCCTCACCCCCACAGCGGTCCATGAACTGGTGGCCCACGGTCATCAGGTGTTGGTGGGCCACGACGCCGGAATCGGCATAGGTGCCGACGATTCTGCCTATGAAGCGGCGGGAGCGCGTATGGCCAGTGCCGAGGAGGTCTGGGATCAGGCCGAAATGATCGTCAAGGTCAAGGAACCACAGGCCCATGAACGGGCCATGTTGAGCTCCGACCAGGTGCTGTTCACCTATCTTCATCTCGCGCCCGACGTCGCCCAGACAACCGACCTGGTCAACAGTGGCGCCACCTGCATTGCGTATGAGACCGTCACCGACGCCAACGGTGGACTACCCCTCCTGGCCCCCATGTCTCGGGTGGCCGGCCGCATGTCTGTCCAGGCGGGGGCCCATGCCCTCGAGGCCCCCCAGGGAGGGGCCGGCCTCATTCTCGGGGGTGTGCCCGGTGTGCCACCGGCATCGACCGTCGTGATCGGAGGTGGGGTCGTCGGAGAAAACGCCATTGAGATGGCAGTGGGTCTCGGGTCACGGGTCACGGTCATCGACCGGAGCATCGACGCCCTCGACAGGCTCGATCGACGTTTCGGGCCAGCACTCCAGACCGTCTACTCCACCCGGCGCGCCATCGAAGAAGCCGTGTTGAGCGCTGATCTCATCATTGGGGCGGTGCTTGTGAAGGGCGACAAAGCCCCCAAGTTGGTCACCGCCGAGATGGTCTCACACATGAAGCCCGGATCAGTCCTTGTCGACGTGGCCATCGACCAGGGCGGATGTTTCGAAACCTCCCACGCCACCACCCACTCCGACCCGACATTCGTGGTCGACGGAGTGGTCCACTACTGCGTGGCCAACATGCCGGGCGCCGTGCCCCGCACCTCCACCTACGCGCTCAACAACGTCACCTTGCCGTTCGTGCTGGCGCTGGCCGACAAGGGAGCCCGTCAGGCCATGCTCGACGATCCCCATCTGCTTGGTGGACTCAACGTGATCGACGGCAAGGTGACCGAGGCTCATGTGGCGGCCTCGCAATCCCTGCCCCACGTGGACCCTCTCGACGCCCTCGGCTGACCGGATCGTCATCGGGTTCGCCCATCGGTCGCTAGCGTGGCCTGATGGGCAGCAGACACCCGGAGCGGTGCAAGTGGATTTCCTGACTCACCCGTGGGCTTGGTGGGTGACACCGTTCACGGATCACCAGTTCATGCGCTACGCCCTGTACGCCAGCCTGCTGGTCGTGCTCGCCACTTCGGTGGTGGGTGTGTGGGTGGTGTTGCGCGGAATGACCTTCTTCGGCGATGCATTGGCCCACGGTGTGCTGCCCGGCATTGCCATTGCGTTCGTGCTCGGTGGAAACACCACCCTGGGTGCGGCCATCGCAGCGCTGGTGATGATCGGTGGCATCAACGTCGTGCGCTCCCACTCACCTTTGCCCAGTGATGTCTCGATCGGCGTTCTGTTCGTCGGGATGTTGGCCCTGGCCGTGGCGGTGATATCGAGCGATGCCGGATCAGGTGCTGGCGACCTCGATCGCTTCCTTTTCGGGTCGGTCACCGGGGTTGAGGGCGGCGACCTGCTCCGACAGGCGATCGCTGCCCTGGTCACGGTCGTCGGCGTGGTGGTGTTGCACCGTGCCCTTCTGGTTCTGACCTTTGATGAGCGTTCGGCCGGGCTAATCGGATTTCGTCCCCGGCTCACACATGCCGCTCTCCTGGGATTGGTGGCCGTGGCGATCATCTCATCGTTTGAGACCGTCGGAAGTTTGTTGGTGTTCGCCTTTCTCGTGGCGCCGCCCGCAGGGGCAACCATTCTCGCCAAGCGGGTCCACCACATGATGATCGTGGCGGTCCTATTGGGGTCAGTGTCGGCCGTGGTGGGGCTGCTCGTGAGCTACCACGAGGGCACGGCGGCCGGGGCCGCGATGGCATTGACGGCGGTGGTCTCGTTCATGATGCTCCTCACGGGCAAGTCGGTCGCTTCTGCTTCTCGCAACCGTCGACCGCTCGATGGGGTCAGTCGGTGATGCCGAAGCGGTCGAGACCGTAGGCCACGATCGCGTTGCCCCGGAGCACCTTGTGGCATTCATCGGCGTTCATGCCGGCGGCCACGAACATCTGGTGGGCGATCTTTCGCGAATCGGGGAACGTGCCGTCGGAATGGGGGTAGTCGGTCTCGAAGAGGATGTGGTCAACACCCACCTCGTGGCGCGATTTCAAGCCGAAGAGATCGTCGAACACGCATCCGTACACCCGGCCACGAACCGACTCGCTGGGCAGGGGTGATCCGTCGCCACCGACACCACCACGGCCCTCTTTCCATACCGAGTCCATGCGTTCGAGTTGGAAAGGCATCCAGCCCACCTGGCTCTCTGCATAGGAGACCTTCAGCGATGGGAACCGGGACAACGTGCCCGAGAACAC
Source organism: uncultured Acidimicrobiales bacterium (assembly GCA_964509555.1). Classification (GTDB taxonomy): domain Bacteria; phylum Actinomycetota; class Acidimicrobiia; order Acidimicrobiales; family Aldehydirespiratoraceae; genus SZUA-87. The sequence continues at coordinate 11,114 of CAZDYO010000020.1, read as the reverse complement.
CCAGTCGGCGAGCGACCCCTCGGCATTTTGTGCGTAAAGGCTCATTGACGTGGCCAGAGGCGCGTCGGGCGAGGTGGAGGGCATCGAGGATGACGATCCGATGTGCATGGAGACGGTGGTGTCGGTCTCCTGGCAGGCATCCCAGAGAATGTCCCACTCTCCGGTGTACATGGAGGGGCACCCGAGCTTCGAAGGATTCTCGGAGAAGCTGATCGCGTAACTGCCCTTGGCCGCGCAGCGCCGCACCTCCTCGGCAGCCAGGGTCGGATCCCACAATGGAACCACGGTGAGGGGAACCAGCCGGCCCCGGGCATCTCCGCCGCACCATTCGTCGATCATCCAGTCGTTGTAAATCCGAAGGCACATGAGAGCCAGCGACTTGTCGTCGCGTTCCAGGAACCCTTGGCCGCAGAATCTGGGGAAGATGTTGGGGTAGTTGATGCCGACCTCAACATGGTTGAGACTCATGTCGCTCAGACGGTCGGCCTGGTTCCAGGTTCCGGGCCGTAGGTCTTCATAGACCGCGGCGACATTGCGTTGCTGCTCACGGGGAACTCCGGCGGGTCCGTGGAGGAATCCGGTCGGCATCACCAGATCGTCGTAGAGCCACAGATCGCACATGTGCCCATCGGGGGCATCGCGCACGAATCCGTAGTGTCCACCCTTGAACTCGAGTCTCACCTTCTCCTGCACAACCCTCGGGCCACGCTCACGAAGGTTGGCCGGCAGCTCCCGCTGCCAGAGGTCCTTGGGCTCCATCACGTGGTCATCGACGGAGATGATCAGCGGAAGGTCGGACTCTTCTGGGGTGGTCGAGTCGAGCATGCGCACAAGCTACTCAGCTGGACCCCCGCGGTGAAAATCAGCTGGATCGTGCTCGGGTGCGGCGTAACAGCGGATCACCGATCGCAAGCAGCCTGTCGGCCGCCCGCATGACACGACCGGCGGCGCCCGGGGTGTTGGGCTCCACGAGATTGCCCATCACCTGGAGGGTTATGTCGGCGATGGCCTGGGTGCCGACCGCAAGACGGAGGCCGCTTCGCAGGATCAACGGGTGTCCTATCAGGAAACTGAACCGACGGCCGGTGCGAAGGAAAGCGTCGAAACGGTCGGCGATTGCGCGGTCGTAGAGTTCGGGCGCCGTCGAGGGTGAGTCAATGAACAGGTCGGCAGCGAGGATGCCGGACTCGAGCCCGTAGTCGATGCCCTCGCCGTTCATGGGGTTGATGAGACCGGCGGCATCTCCGACAGCTACCCATCCCGGGCCATGTCGACGTGTGGCGCTCATAGGGAGGCGCCAGGCCCTGGGCTTCGCGGTGTAGTCGCCCACCTCCCAATCGTCGCGCACCAGATCTTTGTAGCCGTCGAGTAGAGAATTGAGGTTTAGGTTCTTGAAACCCTTCATGGTCGAGAGCGCACCCACGCCGATGTTGACGGTGCCGTCACCGGCCGGGAACATCCACCCGTAACCGGGAACCGGTGTTCCGTCGGAATTCTTGAGGGTGAGGCATGCCTCGAGGTGACGGTCCCCGTGGCGGGGGGAGGGAACGTAGGCCCGAATGGCCAGACCGTGGGGTTCGTCGGCCACCCTTTCGGCGCCCAGCATTCGGGCCACAAGCCCCGGAGCACCGGTGGCGGCCACCACCATTTCAGATTGGATTTGTCTGCCGGCGACGGTCACCCCGATGACCCGACCCTGCTCGTCGATAGTGGGGATGGCCTCCGTCTCCCAGCGGATCTCGGTGCCGCTCTCCGCCGCAGCCGTGGCCAGATGTGCGTCGAGGAGTCGTCTCGGCCAAACGGCCCCATTTGGCGGGAACAACCCGTTGTCGGGCCAGGGCAGCTGTCGACGTGTTCGACCGGCAATCATTCGCAGCCCGTCGATTCGGTGGGCACTGCTGTGGTCGATCGCGAGGGCGTCGAGTGCGGCGATGGCCCGGGGGGTGAGTCCGTCGCCGCAGACCTTGTCCCGCCCGCATGGTGCCTTCTCGAGCATCAGGACTCGGGCCCCGGCGCGTGAGGCCCGAATCGACGCCGCCGATCCGGCTGGTCCGGCGCCGATGACGATGAGGTCGAACTTGCTCATGGGGTGGTCCGCCGGGTGTCCGGTCCGGGCCGATGGTGATCGTCATCAGAATCGTGCCCGTGGCCGTGATCATCGAGTATCAGAAGAGAGTGGTCGTGGTCGTGACCTTCGTGGTCTCCGAGAATTCGATCTCCGAACGCGGCCCGAAGATTGTCGGGACGGAGAACCTGGTCGGGCCCACCCACGGCCACCAGTTCGGTCGCGAGCAGGATCACCATGTTGCAGTGACGAGCTTCGTCGAGGTGATGCGTGGTGACCACAACGGTGGTTCCACGGGCTGTTTCGTCGGCGATCACCTGAAGGATGAGATCCTGGCTGAGTAGATCGAGGCCGGTGATCGGTTCGTCGAACAGGACAGTGTCGGGTTGCCCGGCGAGTGCACGGGCGACCCTGACCCGTTGCTGTTGGCCGCCGCTGAGCTCGTGGAACTGCCGACCAAGCAATGGGGTGATGTCGAGACGGGACGCGGCGTCGGCGATGGCTTCGCGGTCCGTCGTGTCGAGGCGCCCGAGCAGCCCGCGCCGTCGGTAACGCCCCATCTCGATGACCTCGCCGGCGGTTATCGGCATCCATCCACCCTGGCCATGTTGCATCACGTAGCCCAGGTCCTTCGGGACCGGGGAGATGGTGCCGCGTGTGGGTTGCAGCAACCCGGCCATCACGTTGAGAAGGGTGGTCTTCCCGGAGCCGTTGGCGCCCATCACTGCGGTGGAGGTACCCGGCTGGAAAACATGATTGAGGCTTCGTAGCGCAACCTTGCCGTCGTACGCGACCGTGAGGTCGCTCAGTTCGATGGGCTGGACGGGCATCCCGGCACGCTACCCGGACGAAGGCTCATGGAAGCAGGCCCACATGGGCCAGCGCCAATCGCAGTAGACGGTCGTGTCCACCGGTCATCTCGCTGCGCAGCTCGGGGCTCATGGCCTCTTCGGGTGTGACCCATGCCAAGTCGAGCGCCTTCTGGGACGGGACGGCCTCGCCGTCGATCGGAACCACATAGGCCAAGCTGACCGCGTGTTGGCGAGGGTCGTGGTAGCCGGAGATTTCGGGATCGGGGAAGAATTCGGCCACGGTGAACGGAGTCGGGTTGGCCGGGAGCCTAGGTAGGGCAATCGGGCCGAGATCCTTCTCGACATGACGAAGCAGGGCGTGTCTGATGCGCTCCCCGAACATCACGCGTCCGGTGACGAGCGCCCGGCTGACGGTTCCGTCTGGCATGGCTTGCAACAACAAGCCGATTTCGGTGACCTCGCCGATCGAATCGAGGCGCACCGGTACAGCGTCGACGTAGACGATCGGTACTCGGTCCCTGACCTCGGCCAGATCGTCGGAGGTCAGCCATGCTGAGGAGGTTTCGATGATGTCGGACACCCCGAGATTGTCGCGTGGAGATCAGGCCGTGGCGGGGACCCAAAGGAGAAGGCCTCAGGTTGAAAGGGGGCCCGACACCGGGTGGCCACTCAGCCACGTGGACCGGACCTCGAGCTTGTCGAGGTCGGACGGGTCCACAGTCATGGGGTCGGCTTCGAGAACCACGAAGTCGGCCAGTTTGCCGGGTTCGATGCTGCCGACCCGATCGTCGAGTCGAAGCTGCCAAGCGGCGTCGATGGTGATGGCCCGCAGCGCCTGCTCGATGCCGATGGCCTCAGCCGGACCCAGCAAGCGGCCCGCCCGGGTGAGCCGTGTGACGGCGGTGCGGACCAGACGCAATGGGCCCGGCGGATACATCGGTGAGTCGGCATGCAATGAAACCCGATGGCCGTGGCCCAGAGCGGTCCCGATCGGCATGATGTGTTCGCATCGCTGGGGCCCCAGGATGTCGTCGCGAAGTTCCGGACCGTACCAGCGGACGTGATCCACGTGAAACGACGGGCTCACTCCCAGAGCCCTCGCCCGGCTCAGGTCTTCGCCATCGATCAGAAGGCAGTGCTCGAGGCGCCAACGGTGATCGGTGTGACTCCGCTCGCCAAGCGCCGCGGAGTAAAGATCGAGGATCTCCCGACATCCGCGGTCTCCCTGCGCGTGGGTGAGTACCTGCCATCCATCGGCGGACAGACCGGAAAGGATCTCGACGAGATCGGAGGGATCGAAGTTGGCGTAGCCGGTTGTTCCTGCAGCGATCCCAAGTGTGCAGCAACACAAATCCGATTCGAGGTAGGGCTCATCGAGCAGCATCGTTCCGGAGTAGGGGGAGCCGTCGTACCAGAGCTTCACGCCCTGAACACGAAACTTGTCGTCGCCATCGCCGGGGGTGAGGCCCAGCGACTCGACCTGCTGCTGGCGGAGGTAGCCGACCACTCGTTGGGGGACGTCGGCGCGATCGGCGAACTGCCTGAACAGGCCAAAGCCGGCGGTGGGAACGGTGGCCCCGGCGAGCCCGATCGTGGTGATTCCCACCTCTGCGTAGCGCTGGTACTGACGCCACATCTCTGTTTCCAGATGGGCGGGGCTCATGTCGGCATGGATGAGAAAGGGTCCCATTGCGGCCTGTTCCTCGACCCGTCCGGTCAGGTGGCCGGTGCTGTCACGGCCGTAGGACCCGCCGAATTCTGGGTCGGGGCTGTCGTCGTCGATCCCGGCGGCTCGCAAGGCGGCGCTGTTGACCCACAGGGTGTGCATCGACTGGATCATCACCACCAGCGGATTGTCGGGCGCTATCCGGTCGAGACGGGCACGATCGAAACTGGCGAGGTCGCCGGTGAGCATCGCATCGAGACCAAAGGCGAAGATCCACTCACCGTTGGCACGACGATTCGCCTCGGTTATCAGCGCTGCTTCGACTTCGGCGTCGCTGCGGTGGGTGAAGCCGCTGACATCGAGCCACGAATAGCACACCCCGCACATGTCGGGGTGGGTGTGGGGCTCGACGAAGCCGGGAAGAAGGCATGTGCCGGCCAGGTCGACGATGTTGGTACGGGCTCCGCGGTGTCGCATGACATCGTCGATGAACCCCACCTCGAGGATGCGTCCGTCCACGACCGCCACGGCCTCCGGGATACCGTTGGCATTGCCTCGATGATGGGCCATCGTGCGGATGGTTCCGCCGGTGATGATGGTGTCAGCAGCCATGTCGGCACGCTACCCGACCCACCAGGTTGGGTTTGCGTCCCGCTTCTGCTGACGGAAGACTCGACACCATGGCCGCCTCAACAGTCGATACGCCGGGCACGAGTGATCCGGCATCGAAGCTCGACGCCAAGCGTCTTCGGGTGGCTCCGTTCGACATGGAACTCGGCCCCCTCCGCCACATGGCGGCCGAACGTCGTCGGCTCGCGTCGCCGTGTTTCGACAACATCGGGGTGATCCCCCGGGGCGCAACACTGGGTGCCGAGATAGTCGGCGTCGATCTCCGTGATGACCCGACCGATGAAGTGATCAACGACATCCGACGGGCTCTCACCGACTACAAGGTGATCTACTTCCGGGATCAGCCGATCTCGGCTTCACAACATGTGAGATTTGCCCGACGTTTCGGCGAGCTCGAGATACATCCCTTCATCAGCGGCAACAGCGATCACCCTGAGTTGGTTCGGTTCGAGAAGTCGGCCGATGTCGGTGGTTTCGAGAACGGTTGGCACCACGACGTGACCTGGCGGGAGCGGCCGTCGATGGGGGCCGTACTCCACGCAATCCAGGTGCCGCCCACCGGGGGCGACACTCTCTTCAGCGACGTCGGCGCCGCCTACGACGGAATGAGCAGCGAACTACGCGATCGAGTCGACGGGATGTTCGCAATCCACGACTTCATGCAGGCCTTCGGCGGGCAGGTGCCGCCCGAACATCGCGCGGCCATGCGTTCGAAGTATCCGCTGGTGCGTCATCCGGTCATTCACACGCATCCGGTGACAGGTCGCAAGGTCATCTACGTGAACCGTTTTTTCACCTCACGCATCGAGGGGATGCCCGCGCAGGAGAGTACCGATCTGATCATCGAACTCGCCCGTCGGGTCGAGATCACGGAGTACCAGTTTCGCCTCAGCTGGAGGCCCCACACGGTGGCGTTCTGGGACAACCGGGCCGTTCAGCATTACGCGAGCAGCGACTACTGGCCCGATGTGAGGATCATGGAGCGGGCGAGCATCGTCGGCCCGCGGCCCGAGTAATCCGCCCATGGCGCCCACCACCGACTGGAACCCGCTGCTCCGTTCCGAATTCGACAAGCCCTACTGGCGCGATCTCCAGGCGTTCGTCGGTGATGAACGCCGACAACATGAGGTATATCCACCCCATGATCGGGTGTTCGCCGCTTTGCACCTAACTCCACACGCCTCCGTGAAGGTGATGATTCTCGGGCAGGACCCCTACCACGGAGCGGGCCAGGCTCACGGGCTGTGTTTCTCGGTCGCACCCGGGGTTCGGCGACCTCCTTCCTTGGTCAACATCTGCAAGGAACTCGAGGCCGACCTCGGTATCCCGACAGGATCAAACGGTTCGCTCGAGTCATGGGCCAAGCAGGGGGTGTTGTTGCTCAACACGACCCTCACGGTGCGGGCCGGTCAGGCAGCCAGTCATCAGAGACACGGCTGGGAGACTTTCACGGACCGAGTTCTGGAGGTGGTCAACGCCAAGCCTGAGCGTGTCGTGTTCATGTTGTGGGGATCCTCGGCGAGGGCCAAGAAGAAGCTGATCGACACATCGCGCCACGTCGTCATCGAGTCGCCGCATCCATCGCCGCTCTCGGCCCACCGGGGTTTCTTCGGATCACGACCGTTCAGCCGTGCCAACGCCGCGTTGATCGAGGCCGGTCGTGGGCCCGTCGACTGGACGATCCCGAACGTCTGACGCTGGCCCAAAGAGACTCCCGGGCATCATCATCCAGGACATCCCAGTCACCGGGTGAAAGACCGTCGAGGCCAACGGGCCCGATCGACTCGCGGACCAGTCGCAGCGTCGGGTGTCCCACAGCGGCGGTCATCCGCCGCACCTGGCGGTTGCGGCCCTCGGTGATGGTGAGCCGAATCCACGAATCGGGAACGGTCTTGCGCACCCGTATGGGTACCCGGCGCGGCGGCAGATCCGGGGGCTGATCGAGCAGGGACGCCTCAGCCGGCCTGGTGAGACCCTCCTTGAGTCGGACCCCTACGGAGAGGTGATCGATGGCGTCGTGGTCGGGAACGCCTTCCACCTGAACCAGATAGGTGCGAGGGTGTCCTATCTCGGGATCCATCAGCAGGCCACGGAGACGCTTGGACCTGGTGAGGATCAGAAGGCCCTCGCTGTCGCGGTCGAGTCGACCGGCCGCGTAGACATCGGGGACCTCGATGTGGTCGGCCAATGTCTCTCGGCCGTCGCGGTCGGTGAAGGCGGTCATCACGCCGTGGGGTTTCCAGAACCTCACCACCAGATCGGGGTCGTTACGATCGGGGATCACAGGCGCTCAGAAATACCAGGGAAAACCCGACCAGTCGGGTTTGCGCTTCTCGAGGAAAGCGTCGCGGCCCTCGACGGCCTCGTCGGTCATGTATGCGAGTCGGGTGGCCTCACCGGCAAAAACCTGTTGACCCACCAAACCATCATCGATCAGGTTGAAGGCGAACTTGGCCATCCTCTGCGCCGTCGGGCTCTTGGAGTTGATCTCGGATGCCCATTCGAGGGCCACGGTCTCGAGATCGCGGTGGGGTACGACCTTGTTGATCATTCCCATGTCGAAGGCCTCTTGGGCCGAGTAGTCGAAACCCAGGAAGAAGATCTCGCGGGCGCGTTTCTGTCCAACCTGGCGGGCCAGATACGCCGAGCCGAAACCGCCATCGAAGCTGGCAACATCGGTATCGGTCTGCTTGAAGATGGCATGTTCGGCGCTGGCGATGGTCAGGTCGGCGGTGACATGGAGGCTGTGGCCGCCACCCACGGCCCACCCGGGGACCACGGCGATGACGATCTTCGGAAGAATGCGAATGAGGCGTTGCACCTCGAGGATGTGAAGGCGGCCGGCCCGCGCCGGATCAATGGTGTCGGCGGTGTCGCCATCGGCGTACTTGTAGCCCTCACGGCCCCTGATCCGCTGATCACCACCCGAGCAGAACGCCCAGCCGCCGTCCTTCGGCGAGGGCCCGTTGCCGGTTAGAAGCACACAGCCAACGTCGCTGCTCATTCGGGCGTGATCAAGGCATCGATAGAGCTCGTCGACGGTGCGGGGCCGGAACGCGTTGCGGACCTCGGGCCGATCGAAGGCGATTCGCACCGTTCCCTGGTCGTTGGCACGGTGGTAGGTGATGTCGGTGAGATCGTCGAACCCGGCTACGGGTGTCCACGCCTCAGGGTCGAAAATTTCGGAGACGGAGGAGTGTTCGCCCATTGGAATCCTTGGTCGGTGACGGCTGCACACTACCGCCGACCATGGCACTCATACCTCCACGCGTCGCAGTCTGGCATCGACCCGTTCGAGCCAGATGTCGACGAGGTCCACGCCCCGACCCTCGCCGAAGTCGATGTTGTCGATGCCGGCCATGCGCTGCAGGACGATGAGAAGTGCGTCGTCGTAGTCGGCACGCAGACGATCAAGGGAATAGCCGGAGATGCCGTGATCAAGCAGCTGCTCGTGGTAGAACGCGATGAGTTCGTCCACCTCTCGTTCGGGGGTGTCGGCGGGAAGTGAGCCGGTGATGAAGTAGGCGAGATCGATGACCCCCGGGCCGAGATAGGCGAGCTGCCAGTCGATGAGGGCGGCAACGCTTCTGTTCGGATTGAAGAAGATGTTGTCGAGCCTGAGGTCTCCGTGACACAGACAAAGAGGTGAGTTCCGGTGAAGGCGTTCATTCACTGCCCGGCCGTCCTGACGCACCATCTCGATGAGGTCACGCGTGTGAGGCCCAAGAATTGTCCCACCCCTCTTCAGCAGTGCCCTTCTCGTGTCGAGAAACGCTGCTTGGAACAACTTGGGCGCGACATCACCAGGCAGCAGCCAATGGGTTGTCGGCGGGGCCAGCGGCCCCCAGGTTGCTGCGTGCAGGGCGGCCGCGACTCCGACCACGGCCTGGGCATCCTGCCGGGCGCATCCCTTCACCTGATCCCCGACCTTGGCCGGGGCGAGGTCGTCGACAAGCAGCACGCTTGGCTTGGGCTTGGCCGCGGGGGAGTGCAGCATGATCCGGCCCAGGATCCGGAGCAACCAAATGGGCAACCGCTCCACCTTGGCCAGGTTTTCGATCTGCTTCTCGGCCTTGGGGTCGACCTCAACGGCTGCATATGCCAGTCCGGCGGTGGGTACTGGCAGATCAGCGAGTAGCTCGCGGTAGACCATGATCTCGCGTTCGTACACTCCCAGCAGCTCCGACGAGGCTCGATTCCCGCGGATCGAGGTCGGAAGCTTGGCCACAATCGATGCCGGCCCATCGCCACCTTCGTATGAGATGGTCAGGCGGGCGAGTGATCCTGCGAAACCGGCCCCGGCACCGAGGGGCTCGACAGACATCGACACCACCCGGGTGGTGGTGTCGATACGTTCACCGTCGCGCAGCGCCGCAGTGAGCCAGTCGGTGGTCAGGTCGTCGAGGTGATTGGGGAATGGCGCTGCCATCGCAGGAAGTTACCCAACCAACGGTGGCGATGCAGGACCCCTACCGCTCTCGCCTCTATCGGGAGAAGCGGCAACATGGCCAGGCCTAGAAGTTGATAGGGGAACAGGATGGCCATGATGGCCAGAATTCCGAAGTGAAGCATGATGGCGGTGGTCACCCAAACCACAGCGAACCTCTCCTTGATGAGCGCCAGTGGGGCGCCGAGTTCGATCAACATCGCCCCGATGGCGGCTGGTGCCATCAGCCAATGCTGGGACAGAAAGAAGGCCGCGAAGGGAGACCCCGGCGCGCCGACGATGATCTTGCGGGCATTGTCGAACGCGACCTGATGCAACAGAACATCGCCGTTGACCCAATGGAGTCCGCTGATACGGAGCTTCGCAACTCCGGCCATGAAATACGTACCAACCGCCAGAACGGCCATGGCATTGACGGCCCACCAGCCGTCATCACGATCACCGTGGTGAGTCTTCGTTGAGTGTCGGGCATCGAGGGACCACACTGCCGCCGCGGGAGCGATGGCCAGCACGAGAAGCTGGAGAGAAGCCAGGTTCTCGGTGTGGATGATGTGGCCCCATGAGTTGCGATAGGTGGTGACGAACAGGAAGGCGATGGCGGCGGCGGGAGCGCTGAGTCGGTACTTCCACCCGACGATCAGTGCGGTACCGGCCGCGAGCACCACGACGATGCCGGCAACGGTGACCCAGGTCGGGAGCGGGCGGTGGAGAAACCAGAGCGGGCCGATGGGATCGAACCTTCGTGCCGGTTGCCCACTCGTGTCGATGATGTTGGCAGAGCGAACCAGCGTCCATACAACGGCATACATGCCCATGGCTGCTCGCATGATCGCGAGGCGCTGCAGAGCGTTGCGATTCATTCGCCGAACCTGCACTCTGCCCAGACGGTGACAGAGATCGGGTCTGCGTGATGATCAACGACATCGATGGTGTTGACCTGCTCGGATCTCACCTCCACGGTGGCGTCGGGGTCTCCGATTCTGTCGGCCACCTCACGACACAGAAGCTCGGATTCGCCCCGCTGGATGGCCTTGACGGCCACCACGGACGCGGTGACTATCTCGTCGGTTCCGGAAATGGTGTTGGGGTCGAGTCGATGGACGACACCCGACGAGTCAACCCTGACGACGGTGTCGATGGTGAGTACCGCGCCACGGTCGGGCGCGAACATGGGATAGGTGGACAGCGGGTAGGAGTCATGGCGCGGATCGTGGACGATGGGCGAAAGCACGATGGCTGCGGCGATGAGTGGCGCCAAGCGGCGGGCTGCTCGTGGCATCCAAGCATGGTAGGCGAAGGTCACCTGCCTGTAGCGTGCCCGGCGTGCAGCAGATCGGACGACGAGTGACAGCCGGGCTGCTCACCTGGCTACTGACCCTCGGAATCGTTGGTGTTGCGGTGCACCCGGAGCGTTGCCCGTCATCCACCCGAGCCGACGTCGAATCGGCCGTCACCGCCACCATCGGTTGGTTCCGAACCGCCACCGCCGACGAC
>CAZDYO010000019.1:0-14294 GCA_964509555.1 uncultured Acidimicrobiales bacterium | reverse complement strand
ATGCCGCTGTCGACACTTGGATTCGACGGGTCGATCGCAAGCACCCGCCGCTGAAGGTGATTGGACAGCGTGGCAAACCTTTGGCGTCTGGATTCTTCACTGTGGTCATGAATGCCAACCCCTATACGTTCGTCGGTAACCGACCCTTCAACCTCGTGAACGACGCCCGCCTCGATCAACCCCTCGCTGTGGTGACACTTGAGAGGCTGAAGTTGTCGGCCCTAATTCCGGTGGCGAGGGCGGCTCTCACCGAGGGCGGAGTCGCTGGCAAACGCCATGTAGACGTACGCACCGGGGTGAGGTCGCTGGTAATTGAGGCCGACCCTCCCACGCCATATCAGGTCGACGGCGACCATCTCGGATCGAGCCGTCGTCTGCGCTTTACTTGGACGCCGGATCACATGTCGTTGGTCAGGCCTCGAGCCGGTCGATGAGCGCTCGCCCGACATCGGGCACGTTGGTGATTATGCCGTCGACACCCCACGCGTGGAGCTCTGTCATGCGGTCGGGGTCGTCGACGGTCCAGACGTTCACCTCGAGACCGGCATCGTGGGCTCTCCTGATCAGCGCGGCGTCGACGGTTGCGTCGTATGGGTTGATGCCGGCCATGCCGTGGGCCACCGCCCGACCGATGGCCGAGACCGGGTCGCCAAGGTCGAAGGTCAGCCAACCGCAGGGAATCGACGGGTCGACCGCCTTGAGTCGATCGAGCGCGTCGATGTTGAAGCTGGTTACCAGCGACCTTTCGATCCCCAGGTAGGCCTGCACGAGACCTGCAACCGCCTCGGATACGGCGTGTTCGGAGTCGTAGTCGGGCTCGTCGGGAAGGTTCTTGATCTCGATGTTGACGCCCATGGGTTCGCATTCCTCGAGGGCCTCGGCCAAGCTGGGCATCGACTCGGGGAGGTCGGCGCAGTCGGTCTCGACGATCATCCGACCGTCGGGCAGACGGCCGTCGTGGCTCACCACCACCACCCCGTCCCGTGAACGTCTGGCATCGAGCTCGACCCAGTCGGCACCGAGTTCACGCGCCAAGCTGAAAGCGGGAAGTGTGTTCTCGGCTGCTGCCGCCGATGCACCACGATGGGCAATCACCAAAGTCATCCACTGAGTCTCGCGTGGATTGCACACGAGTGCGACAACGCGCCGGGAGAAACGGCCACCGTCGCTGATTCGGCACCGAGTCGGCCACCACCGATATCACAGAATCGGCCTTTCCGAACACCCTCAGGGACATTTTGTCGAACCTGAAAGAGATGTGAAACTTGTTACAAATATATGCTTGCAGAAAGTAGAACCAGTTCCTATTATCTCGATGCCGGGGTGAGGATGCTTCGGCCAATTGGCAAATCGGCCGGGACCACAGCCCGGACCATCAAGAGGGGGACACGTGGCACTGAGCTTCGACTCGACCGACCAAAGCACCGATTGGCGAATCAACGCGGCATGCCGCGACACCGATCCCACACTCTTCTTCCCGGTGGGCACCACCGGACCGGCAGTCGACCAGATCGCCAATGCCAAAGAGGTCTGCATCGGTTGTCTGTGCAAGAACGACTGTCTGCAGTTCGCCATCGCCACCAACCAGGACACCGGCGTGTGGGGCGGCACCACGGAAGACGAACGACGCGGAATCCGACGGCAGTTGAGGGCCCAGCGCGCCTGAGCGTCCGCCTTGCAACTCAACCGAGGGGGAGAGACCTGACAGAGCGCGGCACCGTCACCTCCACCACGCAACCCGTCGCCGGTCTGGCGTCAGCCGGTGTGGCCGGCGGAACATCCTCCGCGTGGGGTGGGCCGATGCTGATGCTTCCGCCGAGATCGACAACAACGAATGTTCGCACGATGGTCAGGCCCAATCCCGCGTCACGATCCAGCGAGAAGCCGTCGGTGAATCCGGGTCCCGTGTCGGCGACGCGCATTCTCAACACGTCGGCAGACGCTTCGAGTTCGACGGTGACCCGACATGGGGGCATGGGTAAGACCTCCTCGGGCCCCACCGCGTGATCGATCGCGTTCTGAACAAGTTCGGTGAGGACCACGGCCATGGGCATGGCCACCTCACCGGGCAGCCTCCCCAGATGCCCCTTCAGACGGATGCTCACCGGTAGGTCGGGGCTCACCGAGCCCTCCTCAACCATCCTCGTCACCTTGGCGGCCACGCGATCGAAATCCACCACGTCGGCCGTGTCGGCGGAAAGTGTGTCGTGGACAATCGCTATGGCCCCAACACGCCGGGCCGAGTCCTCAATCGCGATCTTGGCGTCGGTCGACTCGGCTCGTCGGGCCTGCATACGCAGCAGTGCCTGAATGGTCTGGAGATTGTTCTTTACCCGGTGGTTGATCTCCCGGATGGTCACATCGCGGGACAACAACAGACGATCGCGGCTCCGTAGTTCGGATACGTCGCGGATCAGGAGCAGCGCCCCGGTGGCACGACCCTCGGAGAGCAACGGGAGGCACCTGACCACCACATTCAGCGAATCACCCACAACCAGTTCGTCGACGGTGCCGCTACGGGAGGTGAACGCCCGGCCGACCATCGAGTCACCGACTCCCAGCTCGCTCAGTTTGTGCCGCTCCGGGTTCCGGGCAACTCCCAGTCGATGCAGCGCCGACATGGCGTTGGGGGAGGCGAACTCTATTCGCTGCTCACGATCAAGCAGGATCATTCCATCACCCACCCGCGGCTCACGGAACTCGCCGGCGCCCTCCTGACTCGTGAACGGGAAGTCGCCGGCCATAACCATCTCCGACAGCCTCTGCCAAACCACCCGGTAGGCACGCTCCAGTGGGCCCACTTGGCGCATGAGAGCGGGATCGGACTCGCGGACCATCACCGCAATGGGCTCGCCGTGAAATCCGACGGGGACGTATTCGCCGACCAAGCGGCCTTCGAAGCCCGGCGCCACGAGGGTTTCGACCACGAGGGCGTCGTCCCCGGCGACCGATCGACGTGTCTGTCCCGCCACCGCGGTGCCTTCGACCCGACGGCCCGCGACCAGTGCATCGGCCAGCAGTGGCCGGTTGCGGGAATCGACCGCCGTGCCGACCGGGTCCCCCCGGTGAACCGTGGGACCGGTCACCGACCGACAGTGGCCGAGGGTGACGAACGCCGTCCGATCCACCCCCGTCGGCGCATAGAGCAGAAGGTCCGAATACGAAAGGTCGCACAGCAGCGACCAAGCTCCCACGAGACTCCGCAGGTGGCTGATTTGGTCTTCCCCGAGTTGGGTGCGGGTTCTCGCCAGATGATCGAAGCTCGACACGCCGTCAGGCTACGGCAGGGCTGGCCCCGACAAGGATTTCCGCCATTGAACTCACGCCGGCCACGTCGGCGGGGTCAGAAACCAGAAGAGGAACACGCGTGATGGGAACGCCGTCGGGCAGACCGGACAGATTCCGAACTTCGATCCTCTTCGCATGCACCGCGTGGGAGTGAGTGGCCTTCACGATCGCCTCCACTTGAGCGACCGTATCGGGGTCGGGTTCCGAATCCGTGGCGAGAAGCGGGCCCTCCGAGTCGGCCATGTTGAACTCGGGTACCGTGCGATTGACGACCACCATCGCGACCTTGCACCGCCGGCGCCCGAGTTCATCGACGAGCTTCGTGGCCTCGCCCACCGGTCCCCGCTCCGTGGTGGTCACCACCACGAACTCGGTCGATGGGTCCGACAGGGATTTCTCAACCGCGGTGGCCCGGGCAACGAATCCCCTCTCCATGGTTCTCATCAGAGTGAAGAAATCGGCGAGGTCGGTGAGAAACGGGCCGCCGAGCACTCGGTCGGCCACCATTCGGAACGGCTTTGACGCTGCCAGCGCCAGCCGTGAAGTGGCCGGCGCGGTGAGCCAGCGCAACAGCCGTCCCCGGAAGAAGTCCCGCATTCGGGCCGGGGCGTCGAGCAGATCAAGGGCGTTTCGACTGGGAGGTGTGTCGAGAATTATCAGGTCCCAGGTTCCCGAGGTTTGAAGTTCATGCAGTCGTTCCATGGCTGCATACTCGTGACTGTGGATGAAACGTCCGGTGACGTTGCGGTAGAGGCTGTTGGAGAGCACTGCGTCGCGGGTTGCGGCGTCGGGAGCGTGGATCGAGATGAGTCGGTTCCACTCGCGGGCCGAGTCGAGCATCTCGACCCACAGTTCACCGTCTGAGTCGGTATCGACCGGGTGGGCCTCACCGTCGTCGACATTGAGACCCAGGGCCGTGGCCAACCGGCGTGCCGGATCGACGGTGAGGACCATCACCCGGGCACCGGGTCGGTCCGCTGCCGCCACACCGAGAGCCGCGGCCACCGTCGTCTTGCCGACCCCTCCGGACCCGGCCACGATCAGCGTCGAGTTGTCACGCAACATGCGGGAGACGTCGGCGGTGCTCACCATCCGGCCTCGTCGGCAAGGGCATGGCTCAGGATGTCGACGCCGCGTGGGCTGTCGGCCATGTCAAACAGTTCGGGAAGGATCAGGACCGGCAATCCGGGGGGCAGGCCGCTCCTCAGACGGCGAAGGTGTTGGGATCCGATGTCGCGTCGACGAAGTTCGAACGCGGTGGCGGCGAACGACGGCGAGCCGGATGCCCGGGATGCGAGGCGATCGAACACCTTTCGTTGGGCCACCGTGAACGGTTGGGGCAACACCCGATTGGCCACGACCGCCGAGACGTCGATGTGGGCGTCGTCACCGATTCGATGTACGAGCTCGATGGTCTCCACGACCGGCATCTCCTCGGGGGTGGCGACCACCACGGACGTGGTTGCCACGGGATCCTCGAGCAGATCCACCATCCAGTCGAGTTGTGAGCTGACCATGCCGAGCCTGATCAGCTCGCGTATCGCTGCCGGGGCCGCCAGATGGCCAACGGCGTGTCCGGTGGCCGCCGCGTCGGCTATCACCAAGTCGAATCCCGACTCTCGTGCCTCCCAGGCGAGCTTGCCGATCGTGAGAACCTCCTTCACCCCCGGCGCGGCGGTGGCAACGAACTCGAACACCCGCGCCAGCGGCCCGATCCGGCCCACGAACGGGATCCGGGCCTGGGTGCGAAGGAACTCGGCCAACGACCGCTCGGTGTCCATCGCCATCGCGATCAGGCCGGGGCGAACCTCGACTCCGTCGTATCCGACTGGAGCCACACCCAGGAGCTCGGAGAGGTCGCCTTTGGCATCAAGCTCGCAGACCAAGGTGCGGAGACCGCGCCCGGACGCGGCTATCGCCATGGCCGCGGCGACACTCGACTTGCCCACGCCTCCCTTTCCGGTGACGACGACCAGACGCCGGTCGATCAGGTCGGGCGACATCCCGGCCTCAGAGGCCATCCGGTGGTGGCCGACACCCGCCTGGGGCTCAGCCGAACCCGATCGGGTTGGTCTCACCAGCCGCGCTCAACTCGACGTAGGCGATTCGGGCCGCCGGAACCGCAACCTCACGCCCCTTGTCGTCGATGAGCCAAAGAGTGTCGGATGCCCCCGCTATCGCGGCCGAGATCGAATTCTTGATCTCGTCGCGATCGACATCTGCGGCTAGCACCAGATTGAGCTCTCTGGGGGTGTCGGTAACACCGATTCGGATGTCCACGGGTATCTCCTGGTGGGGTCAGACGAGCTTCAGCTCGGGATGGCCGCGCTTGGTGGGCGCATGGTTGCCGACCCACTCTGCCATCTTGGCGAACACAAGCGACGCCTCCGCCGTGGGATCCTCGGCCACGATGGGCCTACCGGAGTCGGATCCCTCCCGCAGTGCGACCTGCATCGGGATCTGGCCGATCAGATCGACACCGAGTTTCCCGGCCAGATCGGCGCCACCTCCCGCACCGAACAGCTCGTATCGTTTCCCGTCGTCGCCGGTGAACCAAGCCATGTTCTCGATGACTCCCTTCACATCGATCTCGGTCTGGTTGAACATGAATGCCGAACGTTGGGCCACGGTTTGGGCGGCGGGATTCGGGGTGGTGACGATGTAAGCCTCGGCCCTGGGCAGGAATTGGGCCAGGGACAGCGAGATGTCGCCGGTGCCGGGGGGCAGGTCGATCAGCAGATAGTCGGGGTTGTCCCAGAAGACGTCGGTGAGGAACTGCTCGAGGGCCTTGTGGAGCATCGGGCCACGCCAGATCACCGGCTGGTCTTCGCGGGCGAAGAACCCCATGGAGATGCATCGGACTCCGTGGACCGACGGGGGAACGATCATGTCGTCGACAACGGTTGGGGCACGATCCACTCCCAACATGCGGGGGATGGAGAACCCCCACACGTCGGCGTCGACAACTGCCACCGAAGCACCCGTGTCGGCCAGAGCTATGGCCAGGTTGGCGGTGACCGACGACTTGCCCACACCGCCCTTGCCTGAGGCGATCAGAAGCGAGCGGGTGCGGTTGGTGGAGGCCGAGAAGGGGATGGCCCGACCCCCGCCGGCCTGTGAGTCGGCGGTGGTGGCGGGATCACCCACGAGCGACTCGCGCACCGCGGCACGCTGCTGTTCGTTCATCACCCCAAGGTCGAAGGTGACCAGCAACGCGGGGTCGAGGGCTTTCACGGCGTTGGAGATGACCTCCTGTAATTCGGTGATGCCCGGATGGTCACCCACGATCATGTCGATGCCGATCTCAACGTTGGCACCGTCGATTGAGACGCCTCTCACCATCCCGAGAGAGGAAACGGATCGGCGAAACTCGGGATCGGTGATGGTGTCGAGCATGCCGAGCACATCGGATTCGGTGACGGACATGAAACGCTCCGAAGGGTGGGGGGTGGGCGACCGTCGGGAATTTCCCCTACGGCGATAGGTACAATACCGGCGTGGACCGCACGAACCCCAGCCCGGCTGGCTCTTCCGACCCCTCGAATCTGAGCCCCACCGAGTTTGCTTCCGCGGTCACAGCCATCACCTCGGCATTCGGCGATCCGACACGACGACGCATCTACCTGCTCGCCCATGAGCATCCCGATGGCATCACCGCCAGCCAGGCGGCCGAAGCCTTTGATCTCCATGCCAATGTCGCCCGTCACCACCTCGACAAGCTCGCGTCAGGCGGCTACCTCGACGTGGAGGTGTCCAAGCCATCAGGTGGTGCCGGCAGGCCCTCAAAGCGATACACCTCCACACAGTCGGGCGTACGTCTCGAGGTGTCCGTTCGCCACGACGACATTCTGGTCGCCCTTCTGGCCAAGGCACTCGCCATGCTTCCACCCGAAGTCGCCGAGCAGATGGCCGAGGAGGTGGGGGTCGAATATGGCCGGGCCATGGCCGAGTCGATGGATCCATCGGCCACCCAGCGATCGTTCCGGGGTGCTCTGCATGCTGCAGCCGACGCCCTTTCGAGTCATGGATTCTCCGCCCGGGCCGAGGAGTCCGGCGGCGAGGATCAGATCATCACCGAACACTGCCCGTTTGGCGACGCCGTCATCGAGTCGCCGGTGATTTGTGCCGTCGACCGCGGCATGGTCCGGGGAATACTGAGCGAACTGTTTGGGCCGACCTCGGCCGACATCTCATCGTCAAGGCCGCAAGGCGACGACATCTGCGTCACCCAGGTGTCGCTGTGATCGTCGTTCCCGTGTCGGCGCGTCAGTTCCGAGCCGGTGTGGATCGGCGGTCGCAGCCGTCCCGTTTCTCCCATCCCACCTTCGACCAATCCTGATACACACGCCTGTCCATCCCTGATCGCCGCTCGATTCGTGTGCGCACAACTTGGCTGCCTTCACTGATCCGGGACCGCAGCGAGCCCAACAGGGGCGGTAGATCGGCCAACCGACTCCTGGGGATAACCGCGAATGCCTCACTTCGTCCGCTGTCGACGTCGACCAGTTCATCGGGGACCACCAGAACCAGTTCCGACTCCGGAGACGCATGGAGCAGGTGGCCGAGCGACTCTATGCCCTGCTCCCCCGGCAGTTCGTTCTCCACGACGATGACGTCGGGACGTGTCAGTGACACCAGCTTCTCACCCAGCACGGCGGTCGTCGACACCCCGACCACGCGGAGTCCCGCCGACTCGACCATCCGGTCGAACAGCGAACCGTGGGTCGCCACTATCGCTGCCGTTCTGCGATCATCTGTGGTCTTCATGGAGTCATCCCCAAACCGGATTCGTTCCCCGACCAATTGTCGCGGCCCGATTGCTCTCATGGATGAGTCGTTCGAATCATTCTGACCGGATGGGTCCGGACCCGCCCCCGCCGGCCGGGCGCATCCTCGCATAGTGTTGTGCCGAAATGGCTCTTCATCTGGTTCGCCACGGTTCAGCAGGCAGTCGTCCCCATCCGCACGGCGATGATCTCGACCGTCCCCTTGATCAGCGAGGTCTGGAGCAGGCCGTTCGCCTCGCGGCCCATTTCGAAGCGTTCCCGGTGCGGGCGGTCTGGTCCTCGCTCGCGCTGAGGTGCGTCGACACGGTCAGACCGCTCGCCGAGTCCATCGAGCTGCCGGTGGAGACGTTCCGCGAGCTCACTGAGGGAGCCCGGCCCATCAACCTCGTGGAGATGCTCAGATCCCAGGCTCACCTCGACGGCGATCTCGTATTGTGCAGCCACGGTGATCTGATCCCCGAGGTGATCAACACTCTCTATCGCGACGGCATGGCGGTTGTGGGAGCCAGGGGATGCGAGAAGGGCTCGGTGTGGACCCTCCACACGAAAGGCCGCGACATCGTGAAGGCCACCTACACCGCCAGGTACTGATTCAGCCCGCGGCGATCACATTCCTGAGGGCTTCAGCGTCGATGACCGACACATAGCGGTAGCCGGTCTCGATCAACTTACGGTCCTCGAGCCGTCGCAGCGACTGGTTGACGCTCGTCCGCCGGGCCCCGAGCAGATGGGCAAGGGTTTGCTGGCTCACCGAGACGCCTTCGCTACCGGCCTCCCTGAGCAACCATGACGCGACCTGACGGTCGAGGTTGCCCACGAGCAGATCGCTGACGCGATCCTGCATCTCGGACATCCTCCCGGCCACCGACACCAGCCAGCGCCGGGCCAGCTTGGGACGTTCACCGAGCAGGGAGAACAGCTTCAGCGAATCGATGCCCAGAATCACGCTGTCTTCGACGGCACGGGCCTCGGTGGGCTCACCGGTACGCAGGAACAACGGGATGTCGCCGAACACCGCGCCCGGGCGGAGCAGCTGCACCACGACCCTGCGTCCGCCGAAGTCGCGCGCCAACTCGACCCGACCCGAGCGCAGGATGTGGACACGGTCGGGCAGCTGGTCGCGTTCATACACGCGTGTTCCCCCGGCGTAGACCCGTTCACTGAGGTGGCTGGCCAACTCCTCGAGGTCGTCGCAGGAGAGCGGCGCCAGGTTGCCCCTTCCGAGCGAACTGGCCAGCCATTCGACTAGATCTGTTGAGTGGTCGATGGAGGTCGCCATGGCGGTGAAACCCCGCTCGGGTCGATCGTGTTCCACTCGCGCCGCGACCCGGGTCATCAGAGACCTATCACGATTACATCGGGATCGAACGAACCGATGGCGAACCAGAACGTATCGAGGTGCTCGACCGGTTCGAGTCGTGTGCCGGATCCATCGGTGGCAACACCGAAAATGTCGAAGGTGAGCCCGCTGTTGCTGTCGAGGAACCCTTCGGCTGTGGCGCTGAGATCGACGGGTTGGCCATCAAGTTCGGCCATGAACACCCCGGTCGAGCCCTGGTCGTAGCCATCGGAGAGTTCCGGGTTGTCGAGGGCCGACGAACTTCCTCGCTCGAGCAGGGCCACGACATCGCGCCCCTGGGCCTCGAACGGCACCACCAACTGCTCGAACAGGTCGTCGAGGGGAACCGCGACAGCGGGACCGTCGTCGCTTCTCACCACCACCACCCGGGCCTTGGCGGCCAACCGCCCGTCGACCGGGCCGTTGAACAGGAACGGGCTGGTGTTGACATCGTCGTACCCGGGATAGGGGTTGCGCCCGTAGTCACGCCGGAATCCGGTGACCCTGCTCAGCACCAGGGCATCGGGGTGAGCATCACGGAACTTTTCCCAGGAGGTCATCGCTATGGGCAGCGTGGTGAGGCGTTCACCGGTGAGGGCGCCCACCACGGCCTTGCCCTCGAAGTGGGTCCATAGGCTTTCGGTCTGACGGTCGTACATCACCAGTGAAGAGTTGAACAACGACCCCGAGGTCCCGAAGTCGAGTATGCGGTCACCGACCCGCCGGTCGTATGCCAGGGCCGAGTTGCACAGCGGACAGTACGAGATCGTGACCGGCACACCCGCAATGGTGTCATTGGCGATCTCGTGCCAGGTCATGATCTGGATCGGATACGCCCGCGTCTCTCCATTGACCTCGATCGACAGCACCGGCTCCACGTTGTACAGCCAGTTGACCGACGCCGCTGTCTGGAACTTGGGCTCGTCGAGCGGAGGAATGCCGTCGGGGGGCGGCCCACCCGAGCGGATCGCATCTGGATCGACCAGCGGAGGAGGGAAGCTGGTGTCGAACCGGTCGTCGAGTGCCGATGGCACGTCCTCCCGCCCGGTGGACGCAATCTGATCGACGGAGAACGGGGTCGGGGAGGCATCGGGGTCCAACGCCGGCAGAAGCACTCGCTCGACTGGCTTGTCGACACCAAGTTTCACGGTCGGTGCCTGGGTACCGGTTGGGTCGGCCTCACCATCATTGGCCCCGACATCGGCCGACGTGGTGGCGGGCGAGGACGACGTTGAGGTTGCGGCATGATCGCCACCACCGGAACAGGCGACCGCTATGAGCGCGATTCCCACTACAACGGGCAGGATCTTGTACTTGGACATGGATGATCAACCCGCGACGACCCTTCGGTGTTCCGCTGACCCGAAATTCTGTTCGCTGGCCAACCCACGGGGGCCATCTTGTTGGCATTCCACTGATCGGGGAACGACAATTGCCCCATGACCAGCCGAACCTCGATGAACCCCAGAAACCCGAAGGCCGAAGCTTCCGAGCTGGCCGGCCCCGGCCTGACGGCCCATGTGCTCGAACCATCGCCGCCGGCGGTGACCGAGGAGCCCTTCTTCGCCGATGATCCGGCCACGCCCGAACCCACATCCGACGGCTCGCGAACTGTCACCCCCACATCGGCCGGCGACATGACCTGGGACGATCTGGTGGAGTCCCGACCCGAGCTGGCAGAGTTCGCCGCCGACCACTGGCTGGGTGCCCGTCGCGGCCTCCCGGCCGTGCCCTCCGGCTATCCGGCGGCCCGCGACGGTTTCCACCGTCTCGGCTACTCGGTGGTGGCTGAAGCTCGGCGGGCATCCAATTCCAAGTTCGGGCTGCGATACACCCACGGCGGGTTCGGTACCCCGTTCTTCGGAGACGATGAACAGGTGCGGGTCGAGGGGAATTCGATCGTTGTTCAACGTGGATCGTCGGTGGAGACAGCCACAATCACCAGCATCGCCGCTGCCGCTGCCTTCGCGGGAGTGGAGCCGACCACCGTGGCTGCCGAACACGATTCCCCCGAGCTTGGCGACATGAACGCCGACCTCGGCACCACCGAAGAGGCCGGCCGCTTCCTTGGCGAGTGGTACGGCTTCTCCTGGGCGGTCATCGAGGAGCTGCGTCTCACCCCCGGGGCGGTCGATGTCGAGCGCACGCAGTTGTGGCCGGGGCATTTCGACGCTGCGATCGCCATGGGCGACGCGGAGGCCGGCAAGCGAGCCACGTTCGGGATGTCTCCCGGCGACGCGTCCCATGACGAGCCCTACATCTACGTGGCCGCGTGGGGTGATGTGGATCGCAGCGACCCGTATTGGAACGAAACCAACTTCAATGGGGCCTCGCTTGACTATTCGGCGCTTCTGGCCGCCGATGACGCCTACGCCACCGCCCTTGAATTCGTTCGCGGTGGCTACCAGCGGCTCAACAGCTGAGCCCCGTGCACATGAGGGACCGGCCTTACCCAGCAGGCTTGTCGGGGATCACCTGGATGCTGGAGAAGCACATTTCATCGACGGTGCCCTCGTTCCACACCACATAACGGGGCTCGTCGAAGTTGGCCAGGGCACGGTCCCAGGTGCATTCGAACCTGACGATGTCGTCGCGGCCGACCACTATGTCTTCCACCGGTGTGTAGTTGAATTGCCACTCAAAGTTCCAGGTGGGGATGTCGAGCAGGATCTTCTCGTCTGGGGTGCCCGGGTTGAGGGTCATCCGGTAGGCCGCACCGATCTCGTGCATGTGCCCCAGGATCGAGTAGATCGTGCCGGGATTTCTCACATGGAGATCACATGAGCTGTGGGCACGCGTGCCGATGAGCTGGTTGTAGTCGGCGACGGTGCCCCCACACTGGCTGATGAACGCATCGGGGATGTAGGGCGCAGGGCCGCCGTACTTCCTCCCCACCTCCGCCAGGGCCGCGCCGCGGTCGCACAGCGGGCCGCTTTCGTCGGGCGTGCAGGGGATCTCGGCGGGTGTGAGATAGAAGTCGCCCTCAACGGCGCGAAGGTCGGCTCCCGCGGCGGCTATCTCATCTTCCGACATGACATCGATGACCATCGCCGACGAGTCGGCGGGGGCGGAATCGTCGTAGTGGTAGTGGATCTGATTGACCAGGAAATCACCCGGTTCGAGTCGCTGCCCAACTCCGTCGGGGTAGACGGTGGGCTGCTGGCCCGGAGCCCATCCGGCGATCCAGTGGACATCCCCACCCAGCCCGGTCAACCCGAAACACCTCCACCCGCCGCCCGGATCGGCGGCGTCCTTGGCCAGCGCCGCCTGCATCTGGGAGGCGGGCGCCAGGAACAGAACGGAGTGGTGGACAACCTCGGCCCGGTCGGGTTCGAAGTTGAATCCCTTGACCCATGTGCCGTCGCCCTCGGGGTCGGGGACCTCGATTATCTGACAACGGTAATCGTCGGCCAGATCCGTGGAGCCGGCATACGATTCGACCGGGGGCAGCACCAGATCCCGATCGATCGAGATCACATTGTCTGCACGGTCGACGAGCTTGGTGTCGGGTGTGACATCGAGGCCACCTCCGGCATCAGCCCAGCCGATCAGGGAGTCGATGTCGGCCTCGCTCAGCGACCAATCGTGTTTGAACGGCACGCTCAGATCGGAGGCCGGCCACGGAGGCATGTAGCGGGCGCGGGTCACCAACGCGATGTCGCCCGCGATCGACGCAGCCTCGCCGGCCGTGTCGATCGACACAGTCGACCACCCCGACCCACCGGCTCCGTGGCAGGACACACACGATCGCTCCAGGATGGGCTGCACCGATTCGGCGAACGCGCCTCCCGCCGGGGTGGACACCAGGAGGTCGCGAGCCAAACTGCCGGGCGCGGGGGCCTCGCTGCCCAAGTCGACCCGATCGGCCACGAGGTCGAACTCCAGACGCAACGCGTCGTCGGTGTTGACCAGGCCCGAAATGTGGATCGGCCCAACCCCGAACGTCGACATTTTCAGGTCGGCCCACACGAACGCCGTCAGGCGATCCGACCCAGCCGAAACCGTGCCCGTGAAGGTGACCGGCGCCGTTGTCTCCTTGACCGTGAGATCACCGGAGATCGTTATCGGGACCTCAGTGCCCTCGACGAACGAGATCGGCAAACCGGTGACCGACGACGGCACGAACCTGGCGAACGGGAATCTGGTCGACTCCAGGAAGTCATGTCGAATCCGCTTGTCGCGCAGTTTCGAATTGGTCTCGAACACCTCGACGTTGACGACGATCGTCCCGATCGTGCTCGCAGACGGATCGACGGTGTCGACGACGATGTCGCCGGCCACCACCGACGAGATGCCGGTGACCACGTTCTTCGAACCGGCCAGCGACTCGGTGGCCACGTAACGGACCTCGGAACCGTTGTCGGGAGACACCCGGAACAACCACTGTGTCGCCGCGTCGACGTTCGTGATGGTCGGGGCCGCGACGCTCTGGGTCTGGGCCGAGTCGGACGAGAACAACCAGATCCATTGGCCTCGCGACGCGAAGGCGACCGTGCCGATAGCGAGCACCGCCAAGACCGAAAGCCGGCCGATGTCGAGCTTGCGAGGTCGGGACATGGCGCACAGTATGACCCACGCCGTTCCCCTTCACTCAACCGATTGACTGACGCAACCCCGATTGGTCGATGAGCGCCACCAGGTTTTGGGGCTGCTCCGACAAGGCGTCGAAGGCGGCCAAGTCGGCGCGGGCGCCATCGGTGTCTCCGGTGAACTGTCTCGAAAACGCCCGATAGACGAGCGCGTTGGCGTAGTCGGGCTGAAGCTCGAGCGCACGATCGAGGTACGCGATTCCGGCGTCGAGCAGCTCCGCGTTCTGGGTTCGGGCGATCAACCAGCCCCGGCCCGCCAGGGCCTCCACGTTGTCGGGCACATCGACCAGG
>CAZDYO010000018.1:0-14381 GCA_964509555.1 uncultured Acidimicrobiales bacterium | reverse complement strand
GGTTTTGTGAACGTTTCGAGTCCCTTTTGGGACTCGAAACGTTCACAAAACCGGGGGTTGGGGCGGTGGTGGTGTTCGGGGTGATGATGCTGGTGGGGCAGTTGATGGACCCGGGAGGGTTCCTGAGCACTGATGTGGGCGGGAAGGTGGCCACGCTCGACGCCATGAGCGCCGGGAACACCCTGTCCCCGGATCTTGGATACTGGGCGGCCTCCGCCGATCCTGGCGGCGCGCTGTACCCGATGTTCTCCACGACGCATGTGGGTGGCGCGTGGGTCAACGTGACCAGCTTGCCGATGCTCTACCTGGCCCTGCCGTTTCACGTCATCGGGGGGACCAGACTTGCGCTGGTGGTGCCGGTGCTGGGCCTTGTGCTCGCCGCGCTGGCGGCACGAGCACTTGCGCTGCGGCTGGGAGCCGGCGACACGAGAGCGGCCGTGGCCTTCTGGCTGGTGGCGTTCGCGTCTCCGGCCACCGTGTATGCACTCAGCATCTGGGAGCACACCTTGGGACTCGCCTTGATGGCTTGGGGGGTGGTGGCCGCCGTTGATGTGGTGGACGGCCCGCTCACCCGCTTGAAACCGATCCGAATTCCGGTCCGATCGGCGGCGCTCGTCGGTTTGGCCTTCGGCGTGGCGGCGACAATGCGCCAGGAGGCTCTCGTCTACGGATTCGTGGTGGGAGTGGCGCTGATCGCGGCACAGATTCAGAAACGCCGCACGGCATCCGCTGTGGTCACCGGCGCGGTGATGGCCGTGTTCGCCGTCGCGTCCCTGGTAGCCAACGGGTTGTTGGAGTTGGCCGTGCTTGGCTCGTCGACACGATCGGCACGCTCAACTGCCACCGCAGGGTCGGCGGCATCGTTCCTCGACACGATCGGTGCCCGTCTCGGTGAGGCCATCACCACCGGGACCGGTGTGGTTGCGGCGTCGACAGCCAGCGCCCACCTTCTCGGTCTGGCACTGATGGCCCTGCTGATCGCCACCGGGATATGGGCCGACCGGCCCCGCGAGGCGCGGATCGCCATGATCGGCCTCGCCGTGGTATTCGGTCTCGCGTTCCTGAACTGGGTCCTCGACGACATGGGTTTCGTCCCGGGAATGCTGGCCACGACGCCCTTGGCAGGAATTGGTCTGGTCAGGGGCTGGCGGCCGGGGTCTTCCGGATTCGTGACAGGGGTGGCAGTTGCCGGACTACCGCTGATCTGGATCACCGAATACCTGGGGGGCGCGGGCCCACAATGGGGAGGTCGATACATCTTGCTGAGCGGCTTGCTTCTCGTGGTGGTCGCGGTCGTCAATCTGGACACGGGTTCGGCGCGCTGGGTGGGTCGTCGAGTTGCCGCCGCAGGGTTCGCGGTGACGATGGCCGGACTTGTCTGGTCGGGCGTGTACACGCACAGTTTTGCCGGGACAACCCGGTACCTGGCTGGACGCCCCGAACCGGTTCTGGTGTTCGGGGACGCACACGTTTCCCGACAGGCCGGGAGCGTGGCCGTACGAAACAGGTGGCTGGCCGCCACCGGCGAGACGGCCCGGGTCCAGGCAGCACTGGTTGTTCGGGCGATGGGCCATGAGGAATTCGGATTCGTCGAAGTCGTCCACGGCCCGCCGACGGTGGGGTTCGACGGATGGACCGCCTCATCGGTCGACGTGGTTGGCCTGATCGGTGGCTCCAGCCTGCGCATAACCACCTGGAAGGCCGACGGCTGACGAACACGTGTTCGGAAGCCGCTGCCCGGTAGAGTGCAGCGGTGGCTGATCGTCTCGTCGTCAAGGGCGCCCGTGAACACAATCTGAGAGACGTCGATCTCGATCTTCCCCGCGACAAGCTGATCGTGTTCACCGGCCTGTCGGGGTCGGGCAAATCGTCGCTGGCGTTCGACACCATCTACGCCGAGGGACAGCGGCGCTACGTCGAGTCACTCAGCGCATACGCCCGTCAGTTCCTGGGCCAGATGGACAAGCCCGATGTCGACTTCATAGAGGGTCTGTCGCCCGCGATCTCGATTGATCAAAAGAGCGCCAGTCGCAACCCCAGATCCACAGTTGGGACCGTCACCGAGGTCTACGACTATCTGCGGCTTCTCTACGCCCGGATCGGGGTGCCCCACGATCCCGAGACCGGCGAGGCCCTCGTTCGCCAGACCCCACAGCAGATTGTCGACAAGATCCTCCATATGCCCGAAGGCACCAGATTCCAGGTGTTGGCGCCGGTGGTTCGGGGGCGCAAGGGAACCTACGAGACGCTCCTCACCGACTTGGCCACCCAGGGTTTCGCCCGGGCTGTTGTCGACGGCGAGCCGATAGAACTGGGCGAGGAAATCGATGTCGACCTCGAACGTTATGAGGTCCACACCATCCAGGTGGTCGTCGATCGACTCGTGATGCGCGAGGGGATCGAACGGCGGCTCACCGACTCGATCGAGACCGCTCTCAGCTTGGCCGCGGGCATCGCCGAGATTCAACTGGTGCCCAAGGATGGCGAGCCCGAAACCATCGTCTTCAGCCAACATCTGTCCCGTCCGTCCGATGGCAAGTCGTTCGAAGATCTGGCCCCTCGCAATTTCTCGTTCAACTCGCCCTACGGTGCGTGCCAACACTGCGATGGCCTGGGCACGGTTTTCGAGGTCGACCAGGAACTGGTGATTCCCGACCCCGACGCCACCATCGCCGACGGAGCAATCCGGCCGTGGGCCGGCGGACGGAGTCGGTATTTCGGTCGGCTCGTCGAGTCGGTCTGCGAAGAAAACGGAATCCCCACCGACGTGTCGTGGAGCAAGCTGGCCAAGAAGCACCAGGCGCTCCTGCTCCGTGGTCGAGGTGTCAAGGGCAAGGTGCAGGTTCGCTACAAGAACCGGTACGGCCGCACCCGCGTCTACCAGGCGAAGTACGAGGGTGTGATTCCCTACCTGAGTCGGCGCCACAGCGAGGCCGAGACCGATTCCGTTCGGGAACAGATCGAGGGTTACATGCGCCAGGTCGCATGTCCGGACTGCGAGGGTTCCCGTCTCAATCCGTTGTCCATGGCCGTAACCATCGACGGGCACACCATCCACGAGATATGTGCCATGTCGATCACCGATGCGTCAGAGGTTCTGGCCGCCATGCGGTTGTCGGAGCGCGACTCGATCATCGCCGAACAGGTACTGAAGGAGATTCGCTCGCGTCTCGGGTTTCTTCTCGACGTGGGTCTCGACTATCTGAGCATGTCCCGCTCCTCGGCCACGCTGGCCGGCGGTGAGGCCCAACGGATCAGGTTGGCATCGCAGGTGGGTTCTGGCTTGGTGGGTGTGCTCTACGTGCTCGACGAACCGTCGATCGGACTCCACCAGCGCGACAATCAGAGACTCATCGAGACGCTGATACGCATGCGCGACCTCGGCAACACCGTCATCGTGGTCGAGCACGACGAGGAGACCATCCACGTAGCCGACCACGTGGTCGACATCGGGCCGGGAGCGGGCGAGCACGGTGGCGCCATCATCCACAGCGGATCGGTGGAGGGCCTGCTGGCCAACAAGGAATCCATCACCGGTCAGTACCTGTCCGGGGCAAGGTCGATTCCGGTGCCGTCCATGCGGCGTCCCGGCGGCGGCACTGTGATCTCGGTGATTGGTGCCCGAGAAAACAATCTGAAAAACATCGACATCGACTTTCCTCTCGGCATGTTCGTGTGCGTCACCGGTGTGTCGGGTTCGGGCAAGTCCACCCTGGTGCTTGAGATCCTTCAACGGGCGCTCATGCAGAGGATCTACAACTCGAAGGTGCCGCCAGGGCTCCACACCCGCGTCGAGGGGATCGACAACATCGACAAGGTGATCGCCATCGATCAGTCGCCGATCGGTCGCACGCCGAGATCCAACCCGGCCACCTACACGGGCGTGTTCGATCACATCCGCAAGCTCTTCGCCCAGACCCCGGAGGCCAAGGTTCGTGGCTACCTGCCGGGACGATTCTCGTTCAACGTCAAGGGCGGACGCTGCGAGGCATGCCAGGGCGACGGCACCATCAAGATAGAGATGCACTTCCTGCCCGATGTCTACGTGCCCTGCGAGGTCTGCAAGGGCAAGCGCTACAACCGCGACACCCTCGAGATCGGGTTCAAGGGAAAGAACATCTCCGAAGTGCTGAAGATGCCGTGTGAGGAGGCCCTGTCGTTCTTCGCGAATCAGCCTCCGATCGCACGCCACATGCAGACCCTCGTTGATGTCGGCTTGGGATACGTTCGGCTGGGGCAGCCCGCTCCCACACTGTCGGGCGGCGAGGCCCAACGAGTCAAGCTGGCCAGCGAACTGGCCAAACGGTCAACCGGCCACACCATCTACATTCTCGACGAGCCGACCACAGGCCTTCACTTCGAAGACATTCGGAAACTGTTGGGGGTCCTGGGCAGGCTCGTCGACCAGGGCAACACGGTGCTGGTGATCGAGCACAATCTCGATGTTGTCAAGACCGCCGACTGGGTGATCGATCTGGGGCCCGAGGGCGGAACCGGTGGCGGCTCGCTGGTGGTGGCCGGCACTCCCGAGACCGTCGCCGACACCGCCGGCAGTCACACCGGGCGTTTCCTGGCCTCAATGCTGGGTTGAGCGGGGTATCCGTCCGGTACCGGGCGGTTCACTTTCGGACCGGAGTTGCCGATTGAACAGATGATGCACACATCACCTTCGGATCGGCCCGCGCCATGAGGCGACTGGGAGCGATGGCTCTGCCCTTGGGTACGGTCCTGATCGTCGTGGGACTTTCGATGTTCCATGCCCAGCACGCCGCTCCGACGTACGACTATGTCAGCTCGTTCAGATTCTTCTGGTCGATCGTCTACATGGTCCTGCTGATGGTGGCGGCGTACGCCGCCGGCCTCCCCGGCGTCCCAAGAAAGCGTCGCCAGATGGCGGGCTCGTCGGTGATGGCGGCAATGGCCGGAGCCGCGGGGGTCTCCCTGGCCCAATTGGCTCTGGGATCGCCATTGCTGCCCCGCCTCGTGGTCTTCGGATCAGCGCTGATGGTCGTGCCCTGGTTCATGTTCTGCTCGGCGCTGTCGGTGGCGGCTCGTCACGCGGATGGGGAACGGGACCGGGTTGTGGTGGTGGGCGAAGGCGAGGACGCGGCGTCGCTGGCTGCCGAGATCTCCCGCAGCGCTGAGCGTCCGGCATCTCTGGAGGCGGTTATCGCCCCGGCTGAAGCTCGCCGGGGACCGGGTCACAGCGCACCACTGACGGACCTTGTATCACGCAGCCGAGCCAGCGTGGTGGTGCTCGATCGCGCCGCTCAGATGGACCAGACCATTGTGGAACAGGCGGCTCGACTTCACGCCACTGGAGTACGAATTCGCACCCTGTCACTGTTCTACGACGAGTGGTTGGCCAAGCTCCCGATAGGGGAACTGGAACGGGTCTCGATGATGTTCGACATCGGTGAGATCCACCGGCAGAGGTACGGACGAGCCAAACGGGTGGTCGACGTGGCCGTGGCCGTGGCGGTGCTCCCGGTCTTGTTGCTGATCACACCGGTCCTCTGGCTTGGAAACCGGATGGGGAATCGCGGGCCTCTGCTCTTCAAGCAGCGTCGTGTTGGCAAGGGCGGGGACGAGTTCACGATGTTGAAGTTCCGGACGATGCGCGTCGACCACGACGACCCCGGGGTGCATGAGTGGACCGGAGTGGATGATCCGAGGATCACCCGGTTCGGCAGCCTGATGCGTCGAACACACGTCGATGAGTTGCCACAAATGATCAACATATTGAAGGGTGATCTCTCGCTGGTCGGTCCCCGGCCCGAGCAGCCGGTGTATGTCGATGAGTTGACGTCGAAGTTGCCGTTCTACGAGATGCGCCACATGGTGCAGCCGGGTCTGACCGGCTGGGCGCAAGTGAAGTTCGGATACGCCGCCAGCGAGTCTGATGCGCTCGAGAAACTCCAGTACGAGTTCTGGTATCTACGCCATCAGAGCTTGGCCGTGGATGCACGAATCATGACCAGAACCATTCGGTCGGTCCTCGGGGGTGACGGCCGCTAGAGCCCCGATGGTTGGTGTTCCCGCCGTGCCCGTCCGGGTTCGATGACCATCACGCGCCAGTTCTCCCGGGTGATTCCCGGTCGGCCGCGTCCGAACCTGAGAGCAGCGACGGCAGCAGCAGCCTGGGCCGTCCACCAACGCCGATTGGTCCACCACCGGGCCGCGAACCTGAGCGTGCCACCCCACCAGACGCGTTCGCGGCTTGTTGTCGAGGACGACGACGCTCCTTCTCGGTGGTTCGCCCAGGGGGTGGGGAGGGCCACCAGGGACCAATTGCGTCCCCTGAGCCTTCGGCACAGGTCGAGATCCTCGCCGTAGAGGAAGTACGACTCGTCGAATCCGCCGACGGACTCAAAGGCCGATCGGCGAATCAACGGGGCGGTGGCGGCAAGACTCTCCACCTCGACCCGGTTGGCCGGAACGCGGTCGACGGTGTCGCCGAGCCCCATGGCACGAACCAGAACCGAGGCGACGGGACCGGAGGCCAGTCTCTTGAGCCCGAGCGCACGTGCCCACAAGTGAAGGGGACCCAGCTCCTCTCCGGCCGACCTGTCGACGGCACCACTGTTCGGGTCGGCGACAACGCCCTGCACGGCCGCGACTCCGTCGTCCTGATCGAGCACCGCCAAGCCTTCATCGATGACGCCGGGCAGGATTCGCGCATCGGGATTGCACAGCAGCATGAAGGGAAGATCGCCGGCTCCGGCCCCGAGATTCTGGCCGGCTCCGAAGCCCGGATTGGACGGGTCGGAGATCACAAGGTCGGCACCCAGTTCACGGGCCAGTCGATCGGAGGCATCGTCGCCATGATCGACAACGGTGATGGATCCGATGGTCGGCTCGGCCCTGAGGGCGGCCAGGCAGTCGGGAAGCAGTTCAGCGCTTCGGTATGCGACCACCACAGCGTCGACGCGGGGCTCGATCACCCGAGCCTCGATGTCTTGCGGGCGTCGCGAGCCATGCGTCCATGGCGCCGTAGGTGCTTGAGCACCGCTATTGCATGGGCCAGCCCCCGCCGGGTGAGCAGCCTTCGGTTTCTGCGACGTGGTGGGTGATGGCAGGAGGTCGCGTTTGTCTGGTACACCCGCCATCCGGCTGTCTTGAGGCGGAGGCAGAAGTCGACGTCCTCGGGTCCGTAGAAGATCGACGAGTCGAGCCCCCCGACTTGTTCGAATGCCCGGCGGCGTATCAGTTGGCAGGCCCCGATGGTGAAGTCGACATCCCATGTCTGGGTGTGGTCGCTGGGTCTGGTGGAGCCGTAGGATTCGGTCAGC
The DNA here is from genome assembly GCA_964509555.1 of uncultured Acidimicrobiales bacterium. GTDB lineage: Bacteria > Actinomycetota > Acidimicrobiia > Acidimicrobiales > Aldehydirespiratoraceae > SZUA-87. The sequence continues at coordinate 7,089 of CAZDYO010000018.1, read as the reverse complement.
CCGAGAGCGCGGGATGCCTTGCGGAGAACTCCGGGGGCCCGTCCTCCACTGGCTTCGGGGGCCTGGCCGTCGAACACCGGGGAGATCAGGGCGGCATCGTCGTCAAGCCGGCTGTGGAGGGCCCGGAGTGTGCCTGGGTGGAGCCGGGCATCACTGTCGAGCAGGCAGACGATGGGTGCGTTGCCGGCCCTCACACCCTGGTTGCGTGCCGGTGCCACCCCCAGGTTGGCGTCGTTTCGGATCAGGCGGACCCGGGGGTCGTCCGGGACGACCGCCGGAGGTTCCGACCCGTTGTCGACAACGATCACGTTCGCATCCACTCCCTCGGACCGCAGTGCGGAAGCAAGTGCGGCCTCGAGCATCTCGCCGTCATTCCACGTGAGGATCACGACGTCGACCGTCGGAAGGGTCGACGGACGAGCCGGTGAATGGTCGTCAAGATCGGTGAGGGTGCGCACACAGGCAGGATCGGCAGCGGGCGTCCCGTATTGAGCGGGCGGCCTGGTCCGGCCGGAGGTGGGCCCCTCAACGCATCCGTCACCGTGCCGATGGGTACCGATGAACCGTGCCAACCAAGGCATCAGATCCCAGATCGGCGCGGCCGGTTGGGTGACGGCAAGGACCGCAGCCCAAGCTCTCGAGTTCGGCGCGTGGCTGGTTCTGGCACGCCGACTCGGGCCCGAACCTGTCGGCGTCCTCGCCGTGGCGATGGTCGTTCTGAGAATCGCCGGCCTTGTGGGCGACTGGGGGGCCGCGTTCCGCGGTGCACGCGAGGTTGCTGCCCATGGCCTCTCGTCCCCGATCGTCGTCGGACTGGTCCGGCGCAGGGAGCGGGTGAGTCTTGGTCTGGCGGCTGTCTGGGTGATGGTTGCGCTGCCCGCGCGCCCCGAACTGGCATTCATGGCCGTCGTGGTGATGGCCCGTGGAGCCGGACGTGATTGGGTCGCGCTGGGGGAGGACCGTCGGGGGGCCTCGGCGTTGCCGCCACTGACGCAGGGCATCGTGTTGATGGCCGGGAGCATGTTCGTCGGGTCGGTTGCGTCAGCAGCACTCGTGTTTGCGGTCGCCCACGGGATCGCCTGGATGTCGAGCATCCGGCTGAATCGTCTACCGCCCGGCATGGCAACTCCATCGGGCATGAGAATCGATCCGTGGTTTCTGTGGACCGGATTGGCGGATCAGCTGCTCATCAGCGGGGACACCGTGGTCCTGGCTCTTCTGCGCACCACCGGTGAGGCTGGTATCTACGCGATGATCTACCGGTATCCGGCGGCATGGTTGACCATCGTGGGATTGGCGGTTAGCGCCGCGGTGCCCGCGGCCTCACGTGCTGCCCGGGAGCGGCCGATGACCAGGTCTGACGTAGGGAGGGCCGCCAGATTGGGTCTCGTCGGCGGGGGAGCGCTGCTGTTGGCCACGCCCCTGGCTGTCGCCTCGTTGAACCTGGTGTTGGGCATCGATTTTTCGCCGGGCCGTACCGGCCTGCTGATCCTGCTTCCAGCCGCGGCTCTCACCACCGCGTCGGCTCCGTTTCGGGTTCTGCACGTCGCCCGCGGGAGCGACCGCAACGTCGCGATCGTGACTGCGGCGGCGGCGGCCGCGAACCTGCTGGCCAACCTGGCGTTGGTCGGCACGTGGGGGATTACTGCCGCGGCCACAACGACCCTGGTATCGCAGGCCGCCATGCTCGTGTTCTTCGTACGCTGGGCCCACCGGCACTCCGGAACGGGCGACCCCGGCGGTCACCGATTCGCGGTGCGGGCCACAACCTCGATGTAGCGGGCCACGGCCCTCGACCATGGCCTGAGTTCCTCCACCCGGGATCGGATGATCGAGGACTCGATGCCGGTGGTCGACTCGACGATTCGGCTGAGCGCCATGGCGATCGACCCCGGGTCCCGGTCGGTCAACAGCCCGGTGACCCCGTCGATCACTGTCTCGCGATATCCGCCCTCCCGGATGGCCACGACAGGAGTGCCACAGGCGGCCGCCTCAAGCGCCGTGAGGCCGAGTGGTTCCAGCCGCGACGTGAGAAGGCACACGGCGGCTTGCCGGTAGCGGTCGACGAGTTCGGTCTCGGAGACCCCCGACTCGAGCAGGAGCGACACGCCGAGGTCATCGGCCAGCTCACGGATTTCCCGGCAATGGGTGGCGTCGGCGCGATTGTGCACCACTCGCAACGTAGGACGGTCGGGGCCGGCCATCGACGCCACCGCTCGGATCGCAAGGTCGATACCCTTGGGGCGTTCGATGGCCGCCACCATGAGGATCTCGCGATGAGGGGTCAGCGGCGGGTTGCCATCTGCCAGCGGGTCGGGGTCCGGTGTGAATCGGTCCAGATCCACGCCCAGTGGGATGACGGTGGCGTCCCGTGCATAGGCCCGCCAGATGTACTCGCGGCTGTGCTCGGAGTTGCACATGAGGGTCGTGGCCGCACGGGTCGACTCGATGTCGAAGTGCCTGGCCCACGAGTCGAGCGCCCTGACGGGAACCGATCCGATGACACGCTTTGCGGGATTTCCCGAGATGCGGGGCCGAAGATCATGCTCGAAGCTCTGGCGGCGGGGTTCCTGAACGAAGTAGGTGGAAGGAGTCCGTAGATGGCGGAGCAGGCCGGGGGCTTGTGTGTGTCGTTGGTGATGCACCACGACCACGTCGAAGTTGCCGTCGTCGATCGATGTGGCGATTCGACGCTCGGCTCTGAGTATCCGGGGGACCGTGACGGCCCACTCGCCGAGACGATTGCCCGGGCCTCCATGCACATGCTCGATGTGGTGTTCCAAGCCCAATCCCCGGAGAGGGTCGGGTTGTCCGTGGTGGCGGTCCCTGGTGCCCGGGTCGATTGTGAATGCGACATGCTCAATCTCCTCGGACGACCGGCCCACGAGCTCGGCCATGGCCCGCGCCGCTCCGCCCGGAGGCAGGTGGTGATACAGCGCTACTCGCAGACGTCCCATCCGGGATCCATCGGCAGCCGTCTCGGGGGGTAAAGCCGCCCGCTCCGGTCGTAGTGTGGAGCCGATGGTGCAGCGTCCCCCAGCCGGTTCGATTCCCGACACACCCGGCTCGTATCAGTTCAAGGATCGTGAAGGCCGGATCATCTACGTCGGCAAGGCCAAGAACCTGCGGTCCCGCCTGTCCAACTACTTCCAGGACCCCCGCAACCTTCACTCCCGCACCCGTCAGATGGTCGAGACCGCCGAATCCGTCGAGTGGATGCAGGTGTCCAATGAGGTTGAGGCCCTCATGCTCGAATACACGCTGATTCAGCGGCACAAGCCGCGTTTCAACGTGCGTTACACCGACGACAAGTCGTATCCGTTCCTGTGCGTGACAACCTCGGATGAGTGGCCGCGGGCCATGGTCATGCGAGGCAAGCGAAAGAAGGGAAATCGCTATTTCGGACCGTACGGGCAGGCGTACGCCATCCGGGAGACCCTCGATCTGGTGCTGCGAACGTTCCCGATCCGCACCTGCAGTGATGCCAAGTTTCGACGTCACGAGAAACTCGGCAAGCCGTGCCTCCTTTTCCACATCGAGAAATGCGCCGGGCCGTGCGTAGGGGAGATCGACCCCGAGTCCTACTCGGTGCTGGTTCGGGACCTGCTGTCGTTTCTCGACGGTGACACCGACGATGTCGTGGCCCAGCTCGAAGCCGACATGGCGAAGGCTGCGGCGGCGCTCGAGTACGAGCTGGCGGCGCGCCACCGCGACCGGCTCGATTCGGTCCGCAAGGCCATCGAGAAGCAGCAGATGGTCTTCCCCAGAAACGAGGACACCGACGTGATCGGGATCGCCGACGACGAGCTCGAGGCGGCGGTTCAGGTCTTCTACGTGCGCAAGGGAAGGGTGATGGGTCGGCGGGGATTCGTGGTCGACAAGGCTGAACCGCTCGACCGGCCTGAACTGTTGAGTCGGGTTCTGGAACGTCTCTATTTCGAGGACAACCCGGTGGGCTCACCGAAGGAGGTGCTCGTACCCGATCTTCCCGACGAGCTCGACCTCTACGAGGAGTGGCTTTCGGACCAGCGAGGATCGAAGGTGACGATCCGCGTGCCGAAGCGGGGCGACAAGAGGTCGCTTCACGAGACGGTCACCGAGAATGCGACCGCGGCATTCTCCCGTCACCGGCTCAAGCGCATGAGCGATCACAACAGCCGGGCCCGTGCGCTCAACGAGCTGCAGGAGTATCTGTTTCTGCCCGCGGCGCCCCTGCGCATCGAGTGCTACGACATGAGCCACATTCAGGGCACCGACTATGTGGGTTCGATGGTGGTGATGGAGGACGGTCTGCCCAAGAAGTCGCAGTACCGGCGTTTCAAGATCAGGACGGTGCCGGGAAACGACGATTTCGCGGCCATGGAGGAAGTGCTGAATAGGCGCCTCACCAGCTATCTCGAGCAGCGGGCCAAGCCGGTCGATCAGCGGGACGGAAAGTTCTCCTACCCGCCGCAGTTGCTGCTTGTCGACGGCGGCAAGGGCCAATTGGGAGTGGCCGTGAGAGTCCTTTCCCAACTGGGGTTGAGCGGCGAGATCCCGGTCGCATCCCTCGCCAAACAGTTCGAAGAGGTCTACCTGCCCGGCCGGTCCCATCCGGTCGAGCTTCCGCGGCAGGGAGAGGGGCTCTACCTGCTGCAACGGATTCGGGACGAGTCGCACCGCTTCGCCATCAGCTTTCATCGTCAGCTCCGGGACAAACGGGCGGTGGCTTCGTCGCTTGACGGGATCAAGGGTCTCGGTCCGGCGCGCAAGAAGCGACTGGTGTCGGAGTTCGGTGGCGTCAATGCCGTGAAAAGGGCCGACCTGTCAACCCTCAAGAACCTGTCATGGCTGCCCGACGATGTATGCGAGAGAGTACATCGCACGCTTCACGCCGGCGGTCGATAGAGACTTGGCACCGCGCCCACCCGGTATGGGGATAGATTGCCCGAGCGTGGGATAGAGGAGTCGAACATGGCCGACACGCCCCCTACGGACAATCCAGACGAGCCGAGTGTTCTGAGGCCGTTTGTCGATCGCCCGCACGAGCCGCTACCACCCGTGGTTCCCCCGGCCCTCGAGCCCCCCGCGCCGGTTCAACCACCTCCGGTCCAACCACCGGCACCGCAATCGACCGCTCCTGCTCCGCCTCCTCCGCCACAGATGGCTCCTGCCCCGGAACGGCCCGTCCCACAGCGGCCGACCCGGTCCGCTGCACCAATCGACGAACCCCCCGCCGGGACGGTGGCCATATCCAAGACCACCCTGGCAGTCATCGGGTCGGTCATGGCAGTGGTGATCGCGGGCTTGATCTTTCTCTGGCAGACATCGGGCTCCGATGGCCCGCAACCGGTCGAAGCCGCGCCCTCGACCGTTCCCACCACCATCGCGCAGAGCGCAGGCGACCCGTCTTCCTCAACGACCAATGCCCCCACCACGACCATCGCCAATACCGTCGATGGGCTCAAGGCGCAACTCGATGAGGCCAGAGCAGCCCTCGCGGCCGCACCTCCACCGGCGCTTCCCGGGGTTTCGATGCAGCGGATCGTGGTTTCTGCGGAGGCCAGTTTCGTGAGCGCGAGCGACACCTCCGTCGCTGTTGTCGGTCCTTTCGGAAATTTCGCGAACATCGACCCGTCCACCAACGCGGTGGTGGCTGCGGGTCAGGTGGCTCCAGGAGCGACACGGGTGATCCGAACCCCGTCGTCGGTGTGGATCACCGACTATCACGACTCGAAGCTGATCTGGCTCAATCCGGCCACCAACGTGGTCAACCAGAGCTTCGATTTCCCTGGTCCGGATGGGCTGGCCAAGGACGGCAAGTCGCTTATCATCGCCTCGTTCGACAACGGTGTGGTCACCAGGTTCGATCCTGCGGTTGGCAAGATCGTGGAACAGGTCGACGTCGGCGGGAACCCAACCGCGGTGGCGGTCGGACCGCAGGGCGGCATTTGGGCAACGATCTTCAACACCGGCGAGTTGGTGCGTGTCGACCCGGCCACGTTCACTATCAGCGATCGGATTCCCGTGGGCTCCGGACCCGTCGGAATCGCGCTGTCCAAGGGGACGGTCTGGGTTGCCAACCACGACGAGGGGACCATCGCCCAGGTTTCGATGGCCGAACGCAAGGTGGTGTCGTCAATTCCCGTCGGAGCCGGGCCAACCGGGGTGCTTGTCGTATCGGGGAATCTCTGGGTCACGGCCACCAACGCCGGCGACCTGCTCCAGATCGACCTGGCCAGTGGGCAGGTCGTGACCCGCACCCCGCTGGGCGGGGTGGCCCGTGGCGGCGGTCCAACCGGCATCTCGGCAGGTGCAGGCTCGATCTGGGTGGCCATCGAAGGCGAACAATCCGTGGTTCGCATCACGCCTCCGGCCTGATTCCGGGGCGATCATGCACGCGCCGACTTGGGACGAGCACGCCGACTGGTGGCAACGCGAATTCACCGACGGTGCCGATCCCGAGTATGTCGAGCAGATCATCCCATTGGCACTGCGTCACCTCGAGGGATGTCATCGGGTGATCGACATCGGCACCGGCGAGGGCCAAATCGCCCGTGCTGCGGTGTCGGTGTTGGGTGCAGAGGTGATCGGCATCGACCCCACGTCATCACAGATCGTCGAGGCTCGCCGCCGGGCCGGTGGCCCCGAGTACCTCGTGGCCGGTGCTGACGCGTTGCCGGTTGATGACGGATCATTCGATGCTGCTGTCGTGTGCCTGGTGTTCGAGCACATCGATGATCTCGCTTCGTCGATCGCCGAGGTTGTGAGAGTGCTTCGGCCGGGGGGCCGGCTGCTCTTGTTCCTCAATCACCCGCTCCTGCAGACTCCCGGTAGTGCGTTGATCATCGACCACATGGTGGAGCCGGCAGAGACCTACTGGCGGCTTGGTCCCTATCTGCCCGGAGCGGTCTCGGTCGAGGAGGTGCAAAAGGACGTGTTCGTGCGCTTCGTTCACCGCCCACTGAACCACTACGTGAATGGTCTCGTTGACGCCGGACTGTTGCTGATCCACATGGATGAGCCGTCGCCACCGCCCGGGTTTCTGGCCAAGTCGGGCGATGCGGAGCGGGATCTAGTCGCTGCCACACCACGCATGCTCCTGTTGGT